>CAYUEJ010000041.1:0-9923 GCA_964442565.1 uncultured Candidatus Epulonipiscium sp. | reverse complement strand
CTCCAAATATCGACAATTTTATTATACCACAAAATAAGATTTAGAAAATCCCCCCTCTTATGTAAATTCAATAGGAAAAAGCCAAAGCTGGCAGCTTTGGCTTTTTCCTCATTAAATATTCAATATGTTAATATCTTAAGTACCAGATACCCTTACAACTTCTTCTAAAATAATTTTGGCCACTTGTTTTTTAGACATTTGTCCATAAGCCTTAGTGCTTCCATCAGGTTTTATAATCGTTATAATATTTGTATCCCCCCTAAAACCTGCGCCTTCCTTGGCAATATTATTGGCAACAATAAAATCTAGATTCTTTGTCTTAATCTTATGGCTCGCATATTCAAGTAAATTATTAGTTTCTGCTGCAAAGCCTATAAGAATCTTATTGGCTTTTTGCTCTCCAAGTGATTTTAAGATATCTGGATTTCTGGTCAGCTCAATGGTGAGATTGCCCTCATCTTTTTTTAGTTTTTGACTACTTGTTTTGGTAGGTCTATAATCCGCAACTGCTGCTGCTTTAATAACTACATCTGACCATTCAAATGCTTCATGTACTGCATCGTACATTTCTAATGCACTTTGCACCTCTATACGCTCCACACCAATAGGACATGGTAATGAGGTAGGGCCTGATATTAACTTGACCCTTGCCCCCATTTTTGCTGCCTCCTGGGCTATTTCATATCCCATTTTCCCCGAAGAATAATTGGATAAATAACGCATAGGATCAATCCCTTCTACCGTCGGTCCTGCTGTAACCAAAAGATGTTTGCCATCTAATGGTTTTGATTCTTCAAGCACCTGAGTTGCTTGCCCTATGATTTCTTCTACTGGGGCTAATTTGCCCTTGCCAATATCGCCACAAGCCAAAAATCCCCTTGCAGGTTCTACAAACTGGTATCCTTTTTGCTTAAGGTATTCAATATTTTCCTTAACAATAGGATTTTCATACATATTTGTGTTCATGGCCGGTGCAAAAAGTACGGGAGCCGTTGTTGCCATAATGGTCGTACTTAGCATATCATCTGCTATACCATGTGCTATTTTGCCTAATATATTTGCCGTTGCTGGCACTATCAAAAACAAATCTGCCTTTTTTGCAAGTTCAATATGTTCTACTTCCCACTTAGCCGGTGTCTCAAAAGTATCAATGGTCACTTTGTTTTGAGACAAGGTTTGAAAAGATAAAGGTTGTACAAACTCACAGGCACTTTTTGTCATGATGACATCTATTAAGTAACCTTTTTTGCGTAGGTTACTGATTACATCTAATGCTTTATAAGCTGCTATACCTCCGGTAACACCTACTACTATATTTTTCACCACTTATGCCTCCCCTATGATATCTGTGCTTTGACAACTGGTACCAGTGATTTGCATAGGGCAAGAGCTAGAAGCCCTGCCACAATAGCCTCTGGTATACCGTTAACACAGATGACTGTTAGGATCACACCTAATAGCCCTTCAAAAGCTATACCTTTTGCCGCCGCATAGCTTTGTCCAAAAAACAGGTAAATCCCTCCCATAACAAGAACTGTGTTAGTAATGGAGCCCACTACACCTGCTATGAAATAAACCATTTCTTTTGAACGTATTTTTACACTCAATATTTTGTAGGTATAGTATGTGGATAAGGCAATCATCATTCTTGGGAAAATGGCAATCACAATACTCCAAAAGTTCCCCTTGGCCTCCCCCACGCTATAAAATGGTGAGAAAACAAATGATGTTAGATTAGGCTTGAAGGTATTGTTAAAAATAGACGTTAACCCAAACACTAGCCCTAGTATCAATCCTTCCTTAGGACCTAGTAAAAGTGCCCCTAAAATAACTGGAATATGAATAATCGTCGCATTCATAAACCCTAGTGGAATATACCCTATGCCTGATAAAGCTAACATCAGTTCTATGGCTATAAAAATCCCTAGTAATACCATTTGCCTTGTTTTCTTGTTTTCCTTCAAAAAAATCCCTCCTTGCTGTCGCTCTTGTAAACCAAGATGCAACGCTTTGTTTTTTACCTATTATTCTATCATAGTTTTTGGGTGAATGGAAACTAATCCTATTTTAAAACTTTATTTATTCTTTTCGTAACCCACCCAATCCTTGTCAACTTTTACATATTTAACACAACGCCTATTACCCCAACTGTAGGCAATATGAATATCAGCATTTTCTCCTTGAATTACTACTGGATATTCGTACCTTCTATTATTAATATCATTGTCTTTCCCAGCATAGCCTTCGCCAAATTCTACGGTACGTCTATATGGCCATGTTTTACCATTATCCTTAGAAATAGCAACTTGTACTGGGCTTCTTTGGAAAGGCCAAACAGTTTTATCTGTTTTATCATTAAAGCTTATTGGATTGTAAACAATTGCTATGGAGGAATCCTTTAATTTTATTGCGGAAATACCAGAATTATTATTTGGTAGTTCTGTCCTTATAGGTTCGCTCCATGTATCCCCATTATCTTCAGAGTTAGCAATATATATATTATCTGCAAACCTACTTCTAAACAGGGCTATTAATTTATTACTTTTAACTTCAATTATATTTGCATGTACACGCCCCGCACTATTTGGTACTTCCACTTCACGCCAAGTTTCACCTTGATCATCTGATATTTGAATAACTGATATATCGCTACCATTTCTACTATCATCCGGGAAACAAATCCAGTTACCAAAGACCCATCTTCCATTTGATAATACCTGAATCTTTTGTCTACAAAAGGATCCTGGTCTATCAAACATAGTAGTTGTAGGTCCCCAGGTATGCCCATTATCTTTTGATATTTTACGTCTTATCTCTGCAGTATATTGTAAATTAAACTCTTTTTTCTGTGAGTCTTCCCAAGGTACTTGAGCAGTATACATGAGCCATATTTCTCCATTAGGATGTAAAAATAAGGATGGGTTTTGTTCCGATCTTCTAGGATCATCTGAAACAACCACTGCTTCACTCCATACATCTTTACCACTATCTAATCTTGATAAGGCTATACTTATATCTGAGTTCCCTTCATCACTGCCTGCAAACCAACAACATAATATATCCCCATTTGGTAATTCTAATAAATCAGCAGCATGGACTGTTTCAAATTTATTTGGAATTAAAGATTCCACAGTGCTAATATTAGGGTTATAGTATAACTTCCCATCCTCTTCTAAGGTATTTAGTTTAATATATGACTTATTCATTATGACCTCCTGATTTTTATCCTTTAACAGCGCCAATCATTATCCCTTTTCTAAAATACTTTTGAACAAAAGGGTATACCATTACAATGGGTAACATTGCAATAAAAATTGCTGCTGCCTTCAAATTATGTTGATTTAGTGTTATACCATCTATAATTACATTTTTGAAAGCTGTACTTTGTCCACTACTAGTAATTACAACATCCTTTAAAACCTGTTGTATTGTGTGTAATTCTGGGCTTTTCAAATAAATTTGTGGCACTAAATATGCATTCCAAATAGAAACCGCATAGAAGACTCCTACCGTTGCTAGTATTGTTTTGGACAATGGTAGATACACACTTGTCATTATGTCCCAATCGTTAGCCCCATCAACAAAGGCAGCCTCTTCAAGTTCATCTGGTATTGCCTCAATAAAAGTCTTAGTAATAATCAGAAATTGTGTATTTATTGCACCTGGAATAATCATAACCCAAGGATTATTTATAAATCCAAGTCCATTATATACTATAAATTGTGGTATTATACCGGCGTCAAAAATCCATGTTAGTACAAATAGGCTTAATATAATATTCCTACTCTTTAACCTTTTTTTCGATAAGGCATAGGCTGTAATGTATGTTACAAACATAGCAACACCAGTACCAGCTATTGTGTATAAAAACGAGTTTTTCAATCCAGTGTATACATTAAACTTGGGATTCTTTAAAATATATGCAAAAGATTTAAAATGCACACCTTTTGGTAAAAAGTTTACTTCTCCCCTTGCTAGCAAACTACCTTCACTAAGAGCTAGAAAGAAAACGTATAGAAAAGGATACACACAAATCAAAGCAACAGCTAAAAGAATAGTACTATTTATTATCTCAAATAACTTTATCTTTTTGTTCATTTAATTTATATTCTCCTTTCCTAAAATACTCTCGTCTCAGCATACTTATCCGCCAATTTATTCACTGAAAACACTAAAGCAAAAGCTATAACTGACTTAACAATATTCACCGCTGTTCCATACCCATAATCTGGGAATCCACTTGATGCGAATGCTATACGATACAAATAGGTTTGGATAACATCTGCTGTTTCATAAACACTTGGATTATACATTAATAAAATTCTATCTAAATTAATTGTAAATATATTACCAATACTTATTATTAACATTACTATAATTGAGGTGGCTATTGAAGGTAGGGTTATTCTAAACATCTTATCCCACCTTGTGGCCCCATCAACTTCTGCAGCTTCATATAAAGCTGGATCAATATTTGTCATTGATGCTAGATATATTATTGCAGAATATCCAAAGGTTTGCCAAACCTCAAGAGTAACATAATTAGGTCTAAACCATTGTGGGCTTGCCATAAAATTTATACTTTCTTTACCAAAGGAACGCAGCATATTATTTACTATTCCTGAAGTAGGAGATAGAATATTCATTAATATACTAACCATTACTGCAGAAGAAATAAAATATGGTAGAAAGCTTAAAGATTGAACGATACCTCGCACCTTTTTATTCCTAACTTCATTTAGAAATAAAGAAAATATAATTGGAATAGGGAATACAATAACTATAGATAATACTGCTAAAATAATTGTATTTAAAACTACCTTAGGGATATAAGGATCATTAAATATTCTTATAAAGTTATCAAGCCCTACCCACTGACTTTTAAATACTCCCGCCCCAGGAATAAACTTCTGAAAAGCAATTACCATCCCTGCTACGGGCCCTATTTTAAATAGAATTAAGCTAATAATTCCTGGCAATAGCAATAAATATAATATCCAATTTCCCTTGATATCATTATGGATTCTAGCTAAAAGCGGCTCTTTTTTAGATTTATCTAGCATCTTATTTCCTTTCTAATTTTTATTTATAAGTTTCCCTAAAGGCGTCTAATTGAATTTCTTCAATTCTACCTAGACCTAAGCTATCCATTTCCTCCACAAACTTCATATATGTGTCTTTGTTAAATTCTTTGTTTCCAGTAACGAAATTAGTAATCCCTGCAATTTGTGCATCAAACACAGTGGCTACTAAGTTACCTAGTTCTTCTGATTGCTCAGCACTATATTTCAAGTTATAAGCTGGTAAGATATTTTCTTCTGTAGCTATTCTTCCTGATGCTTCTGCAATTAAATCTGAGTTCCACTTAAAGAAGGCCTCATCTTCTACGGGTTTACAAACAGTAAATCTATCATTTAAGAATGACCACTTCTTCTCACCATCTGCTTTACCTTCTTCTTCTTCATAAGCTACAATAAACTCTTTTGATCCATCTTCGGTAATTTCAAAACTTTCTCCCTCAATACCATAGTTTGCCAACTCAATACCCTCATCTGTATAGAAATAATCTATGAATGTTAGTATTGTTTTTATTTTTTCCTCACTAATATTTGCATTAACTGCAGTTACTAATTCTTCATTATATTTTGTACTAGATGTAACCTGATAAACATTGCCATTCTCATCTTTAAGTGGATCTAAACATGCCATTTGATAATCAGGATCAACATCTAAACCACCGTTTTGCATAAACCATTGTGCCCTATTGTAATAGTCATAGAAGAAGCTACCATTCCCATTAATCATATCCGCTTCCCAATCTCCTTCTGAGAATGTTCCTGCAACAAATTCTGGATTAATAAGCCCTTCATCATACCAAGTCTCCATGGTTTCTACCATTTTGTAGGCACCATCATTTTTTATATCCATAGATCCATCTTTGTAATGGGCAATATATATACCATTAGATGCATCTTCCGATATTGAACTAGGTGCACCAAACCAAGCTGCAAAACGTATGGCACTTTCTCTACCGGTTAATGGGTAATAATTAGGATTATCTTCCCCATATTTATTTTTTAAGGTTCTTAGTGCTTCTGTAAAGTCTTCTGTAGTCACTATTGCTTTTGCATCTATTCCTGCTTTTTCTAAATGGTCTGCCCTATAGGCTATAAAGTCTGTGAATACTGGTGTTTCTTTTATTAAACCATAAATCTCTCCGTTTTCGTTTTCAACTAATGATTTATAAGTAGGATTTTCATCAATATATTTTTGTAAATTGGGTGCATAATTTTTGATATGAGGTGCTAAATCCGCAAAAACACCTTGTGGTCCATATACATTTGTTTGGGATATTTTCGTCATAAGTGCATCAGGTAAGTCCTTACTTATTACCCTTTGATCTACCTCTGCATAAAATTCATCAAAACCATCTGGTCCTTCAACGTAATCAACTGTTATTCCTGTTCTTTTTACTGCCTCATCGTACCACTTTAATTCTTCAATCCAGCCCACATAAGTATTTCTCATAAACATCGTATAGCTATTTTCATCATTCACATCTTGCCCTGTACTGCTTTGATTGGAGTTGCTGTTATCTTGACCCTTGTTACAAGCAACAAGTAAAGCACCGCTTATTGCTAATACTGTAATTAATGATAACATTTTTTTAAGTTTTTTATTCATGCCTAATCCTCCTAAAGATTCTTTAATAATATTATCTACAATCCTAATTAATCCTGATTTCTTGTAAAATCTATAGCATACTCAATTGCATTTACCAAACTATGTTCACTTGCACTTCCTTTACCAGCTTGGTCAAAGGCAGTCCCATGGTCAACACTGGTCCTAATTATGGGTAGGCCCAGTGTAATATTTACCCCTTCTACACTTAGCCATCTCTGCCCGTCCTTATCATATACAAATCCAATCACCTTTAGCGGAATATGACCCTGGTCATGATACATTGCAACTACAATATCATACCACCCACCATTAGCTTTTGAAAATATAGTATCTGGCGGAACAGGCCCCTCAACTTCGATTCCTTTTTCCCTAGCTTCCTTTATAGCAGGGATAATTTCTTCTAATTCTTCTGTGCCAAACATCCCGCCTTCACCACTATGGGGATTTAATCCTGCCACCCCTATTTTAGGTTTGATAATTCCCATATCTATACAAGCCTTGTTAGCTATCTCTATTACTTCAAGAATTCTTTCTTTTTTTGCCAAATCACAGGCTTCTCTTAATGAAACATGGGTTGAGACATGTACTACTCTAAGGTCTTTATGACATAGCATCATAGTGTACTTATTGGACTTGGTATGGTCTGCATATATTTCAGTATGGCCACTATAGTTATGTCCCGCTTTATTTATAGCCTCCTTATTTATAGCATTAGTAACTGTTGCATCTACATCTTTTGCCATGGCTAACTCAATGGCTTTTTTAATATATTTATAAGATGCATCACCTGTATTTTTCGAAACTTCACCCAACTTAAAATTAATATCATCTAATTGTTTCATATCTAATACGTCTATTGTCTTGTATCTAAAAATGCCTTCTTTACTTGATTCTATGGGATTAATCGAAATATCTGTCTTTCCCACTATTAATAATGCCCTTTCAAGCACCTTGGCATCACCTATCACAAGGGGCCTGCATTTTTCATAAATTTCTTGGTTACATAAAGCCTTTACCGTTATTTCTGGTCCTATACTAGCTGGATCTCCTAATGTAATTGCTATGATTGGCCTTATATTTCGCATCACTTTATGCTCCTTTATTAATCAATTCCTAGCTCTATATTTTCTTTCAATACTTTTTGTAACCGTATCACTCCTTCCTCCGGCAAACTATTAAATGGTTTCCTACACTCACCAACAGGATAGCCCAGTAATCTTACTGCTGTTTTAGTTACCGTGTTTGGATTACCGTATTTAAAGCATTCTCTTAGTGTTTGTATCTTATCCTGGTATGATTTAGCCATTTCAAGATTTCCACTTATAAAGCTTTCATATATATTCACCATAGTTTTAGGATACACATTAGAACATCCTGAAACTGCCCCTTTGCCACCTGCAAGTAATGTCCAAAGAATTAAAGCATCATTGCCTGATAGTACTGCAAAATCTTTGTCTTTCGTCGCATTTATATATTGTAATATGGTGTTAAAATCCCCACTACTGTCTTTTACACCTTTTATATTTGCTACTTCCGATAATCTTCTTACGGTGTTTACATCGATTTGATTTCCTGTTCTTGCTGGTATATTGTATAGTACAATAGGGATTTCTACAGATTGTGCTACAGATTGAAAATGTATAAACAACTCCTCCTGGGAGGCTTTTGCAAAATATGGGGTTATTAATGAAAGTGCCTGAACCCCTGAATTTTGGGCAAATAATGATAGCTCTATAGTTTCCTTAGTACTAACACAACCTGTTCCTGCGTAAATAGGAACTCTGTTATCAACTTCATCAATTACAATCTCTAATATTTGCTTTTTTTCATCTATCGTAAGAATATAACTTTCGCCGTTAGTACCAAAAGGAAAAATCCCATGAATACCAGCATCAATCATCCTATTAACCTGATTCCTAAGCTCTTTTTCATTAATACTTTCATCTTCATTCATTGGTGTTAATATCGGTGAAATAATTCCCTTTATATCCAGCATCCTTTTCTCCTTTGAATTGTAGTTAAACACTTTTAATATTTTACATGATTTGTTGATA
Source organism: uncultured Candidatus Epulonipiscium sp. (assembly GCA_964442565.1). GTDB lineage: Bacteria > Bacillota > Clostridia > Lachnospirales > Cellulosilyticaceae > JAAYSX01. The sequence goes on along the minus strand of CAYUEJ010000041.1, from coordinate 1,185 downwards.
TATAGACTTGGCATCCTGGAATTCAACTGTTTTTTTATTGTTCTTCAATAATCTTTGAACTTCCATACCTGAATTTACAAGCCCATCAATATCTTTGACTACAATACCTAAATCCTTTAAACTTCTTGGTATTTTTATATTGTTAATTATCATCTCTAATTTATCTAGGAATGCATCAGCTTTTTCATCTTTATTTTTGGCACCTACTAAGCCAATCATGTCATAGATATTGGCAAATTCGTCTACACACTCGGTCTTGTTAAATTTCATAACTGCTAGCAAGAGCATTCCATTAGCAATTCCATGTGGTATATGATACTTCCCACCCAAGGGATAGGATAAAGCATGAATAGCAGTAGTCCCTGATGATGCTATTGCTACCCCTGCATAAAATGAGCCTAATAACATATCTTGCATATATTTCAAGTTTTCCTTGCTCATATAAGATTTCTCTAAGTTATTAATGATAAGCTTTAGGGCCTCCCTTGCAAATAAATCACTAATAGGGTTGGCTAACTTAGAAGTATAGCATTCAATAGCATGGCATAGGGCGTCTGTCCCTGTTGATGCAACTATATTTTTGGGTAGGCTTTTTATTAATTCACCATCTAAGATAACAGTATCGGGGATCATCTGTGGATTAACTATCCCTACTTTCAGCTCCCGTTCTGGTACCAAAACAATACTATTGGGTGTAGCTTCTGCACCTGTACCAGCAGTGGTGGGTATGATTATTAATCCTACACTTCTTTTCCCTTTCAAAGGATTTTCAATGAGACCCCTAACTGTATTAAAGGAATCTATACTAATAGAAGCTAACTTAGCTAGGTCAATTACACTCCCACCACCTAGGGCTATAATCCCGTCGATTTCTTTATTACTCATTTTATCTATTAAATCCTGAGCCTCATCGCATGTTGGTTCTTTGGATAAGGTTTCAAATAGTTCATATTTTAGAGCTGTTTCATTTAAGTTAAGTAATAGCTCATCCACTATGCCAGCTTTTTTAACTCCGCCATCAAAAATAATTGCCACATTTTTATATTTACCATCTGTTTCTTGTCTTATCTTTTTCAGTGCTCCTAAATCACTGTATATATTGCGTGGTAATCTTAAACTATACACATTCTACCTCCTGGTATATTGTAGTCATGGCAAATAGCCATGCTAAATCATTCATTTCTT
>CAYUEJ010000040.1:0-9925 GCA_964442565.1 uncultured Candidatus Epulonipiscium sp. | reverse complement strand
AACAGAAAAAATAAGATTCACCTTTAAAAAAGATACAAGTAAAAATGCTACAGCTACAATCGAAGTAAGAGACCTAAATGATGATCCAATACTAAAAAATTATAGAATATTTGACTTTGATAGGGCTGATTCAGGTGAAGTATGGAAAGATGAGAAAAACGCAGCCAATATAGAGATACCTATAGCCGAAGGAACTAGGTTCCCAGGCGGGCGTGTTAGGATAGGGAATATTGAACTTAGATTTAGGTGGAAGGATGGGAATGTTCACTTTCAAACAGATCAAGTTAAGCATGGCTATATTACACCCTTTTCACTAAGGTATGGCATAACTGGAACCCCAGAAAAGATAGATGTACTAACAGGAATAGATGGTTATAAAGTATCACCTATTCATATAGAAACAGATGGCACACCCACAAGTGTAATCAAAAACAAAGAAGTTATAATAGTCCCCGGAAGTGATGAGGTGCCAGGGTCTAAGCCGGGTGTTAGGGTAGACTTTAAACGCCCCAAACAATGGAGTAATACAGCAAATCAGTTTGAGTTTTTGGAGGATGATGATGCTAAAAATATTGTTGCAACACTAGAGCTTGAAGATTTAACAGATGTTGCGAAAGCAAGACTCGTATTTAATATGGCTGAAGGTGAATCGATTACGGGCTTAGGTGATGGAAAAGAGCTTGCCTACAATAGTTCTACAAAGACCTATTCACTTTACCTAGCTAAAGATGATGAAGGACATGATAATATACTCAAATGGGAAAAGCTTGAGAAGAGTATGATTTTAAAGAAAGCCGAACTGTCCCTAATAAGAACTAACCCAGGCCAGGCGCTTGGAATATTTTCTACAAGGCCAGAAACTAGTGCCAATCATACCTACCTAGGATATACCATTAAGCGCTCTAGCATGGACGAGGCATTTATGGAAATACAACCATATAATGGAGCCAAAAATACAGAGTATACCTATGTGGTTGAATCTGCACCTAATATGGTTAATGGGGTAGCAACATGGGTTGAACTAGCCGAGCATAAATACACTGCAACAGGTGAAAGTACAGAAAAATCATTTACAATACCTGTGCCATTCTCATCTAGTTATGATGATAAATACTATAGGGTAAGGGCTAAATATAATCAGATAGTAATGAGCTCACAGATATTACATTATCAGCCTAAGGAAGACTTAACGGTACCACCACCAACGCCGGTTATTCAAAGTGTAGATAATATATACGTTGTACCACCAGAAAAAACAGGCGGCGCACCAGCAACTATAGGATTCGATTTAACATGGAGTGCTCCTAAGAACACATCTCAAAATAAGCTCCTAGATACCCTTTTAGCAAAGGGAGATATCTACTACGAATTATTTTTTCATGAGAACCTAGAGTCAACTGAGGGTGAAGATAAGGGTGTACTAAATAAAGTATTTAAAGTAGGCCTAGATAAAGATAAGAAAATAAGCGTTGAACCATATGCAGGAACAGCAGGTAGTGAGCTAGCAGGGATAAGGTATAATCCATCTAAAGATACATTTACCATGGAAAATATAGTTCTTAAAAACCTGGAGCAGGAAAACTGGGAACAAGTCAATATTAAAAATCCTAATTATAAGGGAGGTAATGACTACCCTGTTAATACTGATGCCAATCCTGATGAAATTACTGCTACTAATGATATGCCACCTAGGGAAGTCCCAGGTATATACTATGTTACAATGAGGGCGATATATGATACGTCAGGATCCGCCATCACAATGGGTCTTAGCAATACATCTAATCCTAAATCCGTAACAATTAGCCCACTTGAAGAGGTTATCCCTGTTCCGACAAAAATTGAGTCAAAACCTCTTCCAGATGAAAATGATTCGGATATAATAAGGCAATCATTTTCATGGGGGAATGTAAACTTAGATAGATATATAAAGCAAATGCTAGATCCGCTTAACATAGTTGTAGGTGGTGATGGTAAAGGAGTCTATGAGGTCTACCTATACCAAAAGAAAAACCTGGAAGAATCGGATTTTAAAGATATAGAACCAACATTGGAAAACCTTCATAGTGAAAAAGGGTATAAATTAGATGAGGATGATATAAAAAAACTAAGGGACGGAGGAGTTATTCGTCTGGACTATAAAGGAACAACTAACACAGGAATGAATACTATTACCCTAGACGGCTTAGATGCAAATCAGGTTTACTACACTAAGATAAGGGTAAGACTTGATATTAAAGATAAAGATGATCAGGACTTTGAGGAAACCAGATACTCAGTTTTTTCAAAAGAGCATAGCTTTACATCCTATACAAAACCAAGCGAGCCGGGACCAGGAGAGAGGGTTCCACCTGTGCCGGAAAAATTACAGCTTATAGACCAACCTAACAATACAACAGCAAAGATTGGTTGGGAAGCACCGGAGTATACGATACAAGTGGGGGAGAATCTTTACTACGAAATGATTAGGATAGACTCTAGAACCCTAGCTAAAGAAGAAGATAGCAGGCTGTTTACTATTAAAAAGCTATTAGGTGATGATAAGAAGGATGAGATAGCTGGGTGGAGAACTAAGGAGATACTTGTAGAACAATATGAAAAAGTAACAGATAAATGGTCAAAAGCTATCCCAGAGCAGGAGAGTACCAAGCTACAATTAGAAGACCCAGGACTAAATCCAAATAAGATTTATTACTACTATGTGCGTACAGTTTTAGTGATAGACGGTGAGGAAGTATATTCCTCATGGGTAGGTATTCCAGTAACAACTGACCCTATTCAAAAACCAATTCAACTAAAGGTTGAGGATAAGGAAACCTACTCACATGATCCTAAAAAAGAAATAGTAATTAGTTTCTTAGCCCCAATACCTAAAGGCGCAGATATTCCAAGGGATTATGATTTTGACGTTGCAGTTCAAGGAGAACTTGATGATGATTATAAGCTAGATTATTCAAAAACTAGACTAACATCGAAAATGGAAGATAAAGATATACCAACAGGATATTCCCATTATGTATATAGGATTACAAACCTAAAACCAGGAAAAAGATATGATATTAAAGTGCGTGTAATTGATAAGATTGTTGGTATGGTAAACAATGAATATCCAAAGTCTTTATACTCAGATAGGGTAACAACAAGAACCCAATTTGATCAAGATGAGCAAGATAAAGATGATAAATTTGAAGAGTACCTAAAGTACTTTGAAGATAAGGTTGAAGCCCTTCGTAGAAAGCCATACTGGACACTAGAAGATGGTAGTAGCACATTTTCAATTAAGTACCGAAACAATTATATAGTTCCAGAAATAAACAGCACAAAGACGTATAAACTAGATGTTAAAGAGGGAGCTTCACACTTTACCTACTACATGCCAGCCAATACTATAATTAGTGCAAATCTTAATCAAACCAGCTTTGAAATTAAACAAGGCGATGTAATATATTCTGTTAGACCATCAACAATTACAACAGAACTTACAGAGATTAAACGTGCAGTTGAGGATATTAATGAAAAATATATCCGTGATTACTATATAGCATTTAACTTTAGGCAAAGGAAAAGTTCTACAAGGGCAGACTTTTTAACACCAGAAATATCGGTAGATATAGAGTTAGTTAGACTTAAAGATGAAGATTTATTCATTGAAGATGATATTATGGTTGCCCTAAACGAACAAATTGATAGGGAAAAAGTAAGGTTTATTAATGACCTTGAAAGAGCACTAGAAAGAGGAAAGATTTTAGATGAAGATTTAGATGTTCTTATTGATAAGTCACTTGAATCTATTATGAGGGTTCATCAAAGGGATGTGCGAAGCATCATAAGTAGGGCAACCCATAGAACCTTATCTATAGGTGAGTGGAACAAGAGCATGATGATTATGGCAGCCATAAAAGGAAACGCTGTTGCCCAGGGTTACCTTTTAGGATGGCAGGACACTCCTATAACTACATTTAATACAGGGCAGGGATATGGAATAGAAGTAAACCAGGCGGGAACCTATGGTTTTAAGGGTCATAAGGTTGATATACCAACCATTCCGGGAGCAGGTGGTGCAGGTGACCTAGTTGCTAAATACCAACTAACTGAGTTTTTCGGGGTAGATGGGAAAATCACTCCAAGCCAAACTGTTACTAAAAGAAGCGTATTAGGTGCTATGGCTAGAATCTTAGGAGCACCAAAGGGCTCAGATTATGTACAGCACCTTAAACAAATGAATATTAAAGGTATAAACAATATAGGTATGGATCTACCACCTAAGAACGGAGAAGGCATCTATTTGTTAATGCAGGTTTATGAAAAGATTCATAAAAAACCAATTGCTTCTGTTAATATTAAAAATAGAAATGCAGTTAGTAATTTAAAACAGTTTAATCAGCTTCATCAGCCTTATGTACTAGCGGCAGTGGATTCAAAAATAGTTAGCCCAGGCATCGCAGCAACGCCTAATGGTTATATGCAGATTAAAGATGTACTTCAAGTACTCACAAATATAATGTCAACAGTAAGGTAGGAGGAAATAATGAAAAAACGAATTATAGCTTTAATACTATCGACGATTTTATACGCATCCCTACTGCCTTATCATGTATTTGCAGACCTACAAGCCCCAGTAGAAGGGATTTCTAGCAACTCCATTGTGGGGCATACTAAAGAACTAGGCAAGATTAACCCTCTAGTAGAGCTTAACTTTACGGAACCTAAACCATCAGGTTTAGCTGATAATAGTGCAGGTATACAACCAGGATATAGTACTGATCCACATACCGACTTTTACTATCAGGTAGACATTAAGGAATATCCAAATGGGAGAAATCTAAAGTGGCCAGATACACCTAAAAAGTTAAGTGAAATAACAGGTGGAATTACACCAAATGGCATACCAGTACAGGGTCTTGATAACGGGCGGCTATATAGAATGTCAATTATACCCTATCATTACCATAAGTATGACCGTGGCACAGAGATAGGGATAAGATCAGAGTGGGCTCCAAGGACAGGGGCCCCAGCGCCGTATATATATGTTCTTACTGACTTTGATACTAGAATGGAAGGTAAGGGTGGAAGCCTAGAAGTAACATGGGAGGACTCAGGGGATCCAGATATGAAGTATGAAATTGGGTATATCCAAGGGAACTACGAAGGTAAATCATTAGAAGCCATAAAAGGCAATATGGCTGGTAATAGTATCCAATATATTTCATCAGAAGATATTAAGAAAAATCATACAACATATAGGGATCCACAAACAGGTAGGACTAGATTTAAATATGTTATAGAAAACAATATCGCCACAGGCCAAATATATTCAGCTTATGTTGTTTCAGCAACAGATAAGATAGAAAACAAAGATATATTAAAAAATAGAGAAACGCCAAAGGTTGTAACTGCTACAACAGAAATAGGTCTTAATGTTTATAATGCCGGCAAAGACAAGGTAAGGCTGGAGTGGGATGCTCAGCTAATCCATGCAATGGACGGAGAATATAAACTCGAACAGACTCAAATTAAAGAATATGCTGTTGGGCAAGAAAGTGGAAGGGTTATCGCCACCCTATACGGAAAAGATGGCGCAGATATAGGCTACTATGAATATAGGGAACCTAAGGAAAGTACCTATTACCAACTTGTGTTTATATATAGACATAAGAACGGTCAAACGCTTAAACCAGAACCACAAACAGCCAAAGTACTATATGTTCCAGGGGAGCTAAGAACCAAGCCGGCAACACCGGAAATTCCAAAGCCAATAGGACCAAGTACAGAAGTTACAGCTATCAATAAAGGTGATTTCCTAGTTCCGGGGGATCAGTTACCTGATGTTCCCAACATAGACCTTTGGAAAAGCGACCATACCTTCCATGTAAATGCAAGTGGACCACCAAGTCTAAACTTCGTATGGTCAGCATATAAAGAAGATTTGTCATTACTATATGATATATGGGTTACAGATGATATAGATATTACAAAGGAAGAAGTAGCTCCTATTGTAGAGGACCTATCATTTAATAATGGTCAAAACCCAGGTGATATTCTTTATAATAAAGGTAAAGAGGAAATAGTCGGTTTTAAGCACACTCTAAAAGAGTATTACAACTCCGATATGCGAAAACAACCACTTGTACCTAACAAAGTATACTATATAAAAATAGTTGCAAAAAAGCTTTATGGTGATGAACTAGAATCATCCCTGCCAGCTATTGTAACTATTATGTTTAACTCAGACGGAGAAGTTTTTGCCCCACCTATGATTAGCAAGCCACCACTCATATTAGACCCTACTAGCATAGCAGCAACATCTATAACAATACGATGGCTAGAGTCCTGGTATGAAATAGCAGAAAAACCATATGCTAAAGAGTGGAATGCCAAAGTTTATACAACAGATTCAAGTATTTCATTTACTCATACTGAAGGCGCAGTAGAGCATGTGCTGACAAATAAAACTAAACTTGACCTTGTTAAAGGCATTGTAGGAACAGCTAAGTATGATGCTAACTACCTAGACCGAAGTGTAAACTTAGGCAAAAGTACCCAGTATGAGTATAAATATAGGCCCTACCAAGAAATCCTAAATGAACTAGAAAGCTATAACTCTACATCTAATAAGAAAAAGACAGTAGAAGAATATATAGAAATGCTAATGAAAAATGAAACAGATCCAGATGCAGATTATGGATGGCAAAAGATAACGCCAACATCGGCACAGGATGATGACTATATAGAATGGAAGCAGCATAAACAAGATGGCCTAAAGCCAAATACTAGCTATGTATTCTTTGTTAAACCATATTCATACGATTATGATGGTACAAAGCTTCAGGCTTCATTGCCAACCTGGATTATCGGAACCACCCTGCCAGACGGTGAGATGGAAGAGGGTAAGCCAACTGTACCAGTCCTATCACTAAACGGTAAGGGGGACACCCATATTTCAGTTGAATGGGAATACAATAGTGCATTTGATTATGAAATTAGATATAGTAGACTAGAAAATCCAGATACTGCTACAGTATGGCCCTTTGAAATAGGAACAGAGAAAGATGATCCAACATACGTAGAAAACGGCGGCAAAGCCATTGTCACAATAACTGGGTTATTCCCAGAGACAACCTATAACGTCTGGATTCGTGCCAAACAAAAGAAAGGTAGTCTGATATCTGCATGGAGTAACCCTGTTACGGCCAAAACAGATATATTAGGTGCACCAGCATCGCCACCAGGTCTGGGGATTGCCTCATATAACAGTATTTTAGAGGCAGGCAAAGACTTTAAGCCAGTTGAAAGTAACCATATTACTGTAGAATGGCAGAGGATTGGACCAGATAAGGATCTAGATGATATAACCCAGGATAGTCAAAGGGTTAGTAAGGAATATAAGTATGTAATAGAACTTGCAGATAATCCGGAATTTATAGATAAACAATCGGTTACTGTAGGTAAAGATGATGTGGGAAGTACAGTTGGAGATGCAGAAATCCTATCTAGGAGCATGGTCTATTTTGGGAAGCTAATTGCTAATAGGCCATACTATGTAAGAGCCAAAACTGTATTAATAGCTCAGGATAAAGAAAATAATAGGGAAATTGTTAAAGAATCAGCCTATAGCCAGTTCATTCGTATTATTACTAAAACTTCCCAAGAAGAATACGATGGCGGAGACAAGATGAATGAAGTAATCTACCCAGAAAAGGTCGAAGAAAGCTTTGACGGCGAAACATGGATATACGAGATTATGGATACTCAAAGAGTCATTAACGAAATGGTTACAGAAGGCCAGTTTAGATATGTAATACCAGTGCAAAAATACAGGGGTACTCGTGATGCTAAGTTTAGGGTTATAAGAATCCCGCAGCCAGTTATAACAACACTTATAAACCGTAGGATGGAGCTTGAAATAAGGACAAATATATTAAGTATGCAAATACCAGCCAAGGCCTTGGAATCTCATATGATAAGCACAGCTGCTGATGGAATGGTAGAGTTTACATTTGAAACCTTAAGTGAAGGTGATATGCACGATAAAAGCATGGGCTACGAATATGGATTTCTTTCAACGCCAGAAAAGATGGGTATTACTGTAAAGGGACCAAAGGGTGTCAAATCATTAGACACTGTAGATGCACTCCTTAAAGTTAAGATAAATATGCCAGGCCAAACGGACTATGCAAGTAGAAACATGGGGGGCTATACGTTCGATAGCGTAGGAGGCACATGGAAAAAAGGTAATCATCAATTTGATAAGGTTGCTATGCAGCTGACTTATACATCAGGCTCAATAGGTACTTATGCAGTTTACGAAAAAACTCGTGTACCAGGAGTATATGAGCAGATGACCCAGTCAATGACGAATGTTGCTAAAAAATATGATATTGTAGGACTAGGTACGACCTATACACCAACAAGAGGAGTAACCGGTGCAGAGTATATTAATATCATGATTGGAATAGCAGAAAAAAGAAGCCAAATCAAGCCAAATGAATGGCCTACAGCAGAAGAAATAGCAAGAGCTAGAAACTCAGGCATATACATGGGCCAGGCAAGCTCAGCACTAACACAAGAAGCTGCTATTAGCGGCGTTGTAAAACTATATGAGCTAGTTAACGGTATATCAGTTAGGCCACAGACAAATGAGGACCTAAGCAGGGTATCAAGAAATTACCGTGATAATATTCAAAAGGCATATACCCTTGGACTGATTTATGATATCAGACCAACACAGCAAGTGACATACTCAGAGTTATTTAACTTGATAGAGCAGGTTATAGATTAAATATAATAAGTAGCCCCCTTCCTAAATTACAATTTGAGAAGGGGGCTACTTTATATAGTCATCATTTTCGTAAGAAGTATAGTTCTACAATTTTGGGTGAAACGCCCATAGTCTTTTTAAATACTTGATTGAAGTATTTATAGTCATTATATCCTACTTTTTCAGCGATTTCATAAAGGTGAAATTCTAATTGTTTAATTAAATTAATTGATGTTTGTATTCTATAATTTGTCAAGTATTCACCAAAAGTTACGCCTAAGTGCTTCTTGAATTTATTGGAGATTGAAGTAGAAGATTGTCCAGTAGCCTTTTCCAATGTCTCCATAGTGATTTTGCAACCTATGTTCTGATGGATAACCCCTAGTGCTTTATTTAATGTTACGGAGTCAACCTGGGGATCCAAATCCATTATATAATATTTATCTTTTTTCTCTGTAGTATTATTTAGAAAATCTCGTTTCATTTTTAGGTCTGTTATTGCGCGTCCTAATGCCTCATTGAACAAATTGTGATCCACTGGTTTTAACAAATATTCAGTAACATTATATTTTATTGCATTCTTAGCATAGTTAAACTCTGAATGGCCACTTACAATAATATAACTATATATATTTGCAGGTAGCTTAGATAACATTTCTAGGCCATCCATAATGGGCATATTTATATCTAATATTATTATATCAGGTTTAGTTTTTTCGATGACCTTTAAACCCTCTGCACCATTGATAGCTTCACCGACAATGGTGCAATTATGCTGCTCCCAATTTATTGCTGAAATTAACCCTTTTCTTATAATGGTTTCGTCCTCAATAACACAAACTTTATACATTTTAGGTTCCTTCTTTTCAGTGTTAATTTATTTGCCAATTTCCTTGGGGATTATTAGGTGAATCCTAGTCCCGTTTTCATCACTATCAATATCCATATAACTATTTTTCCCATAAATTAAATTCAATCTTTGAATAATACTATGTAAACCATAGCTACCGTGTTTAATATTTGGATTTTGCGATAGTCCAATTATATGTTCTAAAGTAGATTTGTTCATCCCGCTTCCATCATCAATAACTCCAATATAGTAGTTATTGATATCTTGCTTACCGGTAATTTGGATATTTAAAGTATTGCTATTTTTAAACCCATGTTTAA
>CAYUEJ010000039.1:0-10226 GCA_964442565.1 uncultured Candidatus Epulonipiscium sp. | reverse complement strand
CTTTGTACTTCAAGGTGTGAAAGTTGTTGCAGATAGAGATGCTAGAGATGGCGAAGTTAAAGCAACTATTGATAGTAAATCACTATTTGACAAAGAAATCATCACAATTGCTAAGCGTGGAGATTACCAAACAAAACTTACTGTAGCAGACGACTGGAAATATGAAGTTGTTGCAGGTACAGAAAAAGAAGTTACATTTAAACTAAGTGAAGCAATGGCGAAATCATTAATAGGAACACGCCCAGCTACATTTACATTTGACCAAGATGTTACAATCAAAACAGATGGTAATCAAGGAACAAAAGATTGGGATAAAATCACATCAGATGATATTCTATGGGGTTCAATCAAAAACCAAGCTACTAAAACAAGAATAGAGCAATTGCTAGATGCTATTGAAGCTAAAACACCAGGAACAGCAGCTCATACAGCAGCTCAAGCGGCATTATATGCATATCTATTCAATATCGGAATAGAAGAAGAAGTAGTAAGACCAGGTAAAGCTCCATGGATTGCAGGTGCTAGCCATATTACAGTTGAAGGAACAGATGTAGATGATAATGATAAGGGTAAATGGGCAAGCACAGACTCTAGAGTTAAAATTGCTCATGACAAAAAATCATTCACAATAGAAGATTTTAAGCCTGATGAAAACAAAGCAGGATCATACGAATTTACAACAACACTTAACATTCCAGCTAAGGTTACAGGTGATATTAAAGTAGCGGTAGCAGGTAAAGGTGTTACAGAAGAAGAGATTGTAATCCTTAAGGCAGAAGCTCCAGTAACAGTAGATGCTACAGGAATCGATGTTAAAGTAGGGCTTAAAGAAATCGAAACAACAGGTAAAATCGTAATTAAAGAAACAGCAAAAGAAAGATTACGTCAAGGTAAAGACATCGTTCTTCGTATTGATGATATTGATTCAGGATTAAAAATCAAATCATTCGACTACAAAGTAACAGATGGTGACCTTTTACTTGAAGATGGTATTGGTAAGTGGAAATCAGGAGACAAAGCAATTGGTGTTAAGCGTTCAAGTACAGAAGCTTCAACAATCGAAATTACAAATATTGTAATGTTCACAGATCGTACAGTTCCAGAAGGTAAGTATGACTTACTAGTTGGTGGTACAGCAATCTCAGTTCATGCAAAAGATGTAAAAGATGACACAGATGCACCATTAGATCCAGTTGTAACAGTTAAGAGCTTTGTAAACATTACAACAAAGAACACAGAAGATATTGCAGGAGCAGGCAACAAAGCAGAAGTTAAATTTGTTGTAGGCCAAGGACAATTCTTAGTAAACGGTAAAGAAGTAGCAATGGATGCTCCAGCATACGTTAAAGACGGACGTACAATGGTACCAGTTCGTTACGTAGCAACAGCATTAGGTGTTAGTGAAGAGCAAGTAACCTGGGATGGACCAAACCAAACAGCTACAATCATTGCTGATAAAGTAATTCAAGTTAAACTTGGAAGCAAAGCAATGTTAGTTAACGGTGCAAACGTTCCTATGGAAGTTGCAGCAGAGCTTGTAAACGATAGAACATTTGTTCCAATCGGATCAATTGCAAGAGCTCTTGGAGTAGTTGTTGATTGGGATCAAACAAACCAAACAGTAACATTCAACCCAGCTAAATAATTAAGCTAAGAAACAGACTCCCGAGGGAGTCTGTTTTTTTGGACATATTTTCTCCGGATATGTTATAATTAGTCTAACAACATACAAGAAAGAGTGATACACATGAATCATACACAATATGAAGGGAAGAGAAGCAAGGTTACTTGGCCTCTTGCCCTTATCCTAGCTATAGTTCCCCTTATTGTCCGCCTTAGGGAAATTAAGCTTCCGGAGGTTACAAAGCAGTTCTGGGATAGTGGATCGGGGACTTTTGCTGACTTTTTTAGTGCAAATAAGGTGGTAGTTTTAGGAATTTTAACGATTATAGGGTTGGTGTTTTTTGTAATAGAATACATAGAGATAGGGCGCTATAAGAAGCCTAGGGAGGGTAATGCGTCCTATGCCAATAAGATTGTATATACTCTTTTAGGTGTTTATACGTTTTTTGCCATTTTATCTACCCTACTAGCTAAGAAGGGGGAGAAGGTTGTTGCCCTTTTTGGCGTTCCTGGTAGATATGAGGGCCTAATTACTATTTTGTTTTACCTAGTAACCATGGTTTTAGCTATGTACGTAGCCCAGGAGTGGTGGAATATTAAGTCCATGTACAAGATATTTGTTATAGGAGCTTTTATTCTGGGGCTTATTGGTGTTGGGCAGTTTTTAAAGGTGGACTTTTTCCAGTTAGACGGTGGTAAGGCTATGATTTTACCAGCTAAATATCTCCACCTTGCAGATCAGGTTAACTTTACTTTTAACTCAAATGCTGCTTATACAGTTTATGGGACTTTGTTTCATTCTAACTATGTGGGGAGTTATACGGCTATGCTTATGCCTATTAGCCTTGTGGCCATGGCCTATACATTTTTATATGTAAAGGATAAGGAAAAGAAGTTTTACGCAACTATATTTTCCCTTACCATGATTATCGTTTGGTTTGCTTGCCATTCCCGTGGTGGATTGGTTGGTGGTGGTCTTGCCATTTTGCTTATTTTAATATTGTTATATCCTTATTTGATTAAAACAAAGGCCCATTTAGCCATAGTAGGCACTTTGATTCTAGTGTGTGCTCTTGTCTTTAATATGATATCAGGTGGCACTATAGCGGCTCAATTATTTTCCCTTCCTAAGGAGGTTGGAAAGCTTTTTGCTGAGGATACGTCGCAGGTTAGGCAGATAGAAGATATTAAGCTAGAGCAAAATGCGGTTGAGATTAGCTCAAACCTGCCACTTATTCGTATCGAAAAAGATGGGGATAATTATACTTTAATAAGTGAAGGTGGGGCTATTATACCTACAGAAGAAAACCAGGGGCAAATCGTGCCTCAGGATGCTGCTTATGCAGGTATGCATGTTTTAAGGACATCGGAGAATAGCTTTAGGGTTATGATTACCAACCCACAGATAGGGACTGTTTATCCCTTAGACTTTGTAGAGACTACTGAGGGGATGCGGATTGTTGGGTCTAATGGAAATCTAGTGACTATAGAACCTATTGAGTCATGGGGCTTTAAGGGGAAGGAAAGAGTAGGTAGTTCAAGGGGTTATATATGGTCCCGTACTATTCCTATGATTAAGGATACATGGCTAGTGGGATATGGGCCTGATACTTACTCCCTTCATTTTCCCCAGCATGATGTTATAGGTAAGACTAATGCCTACGATACGGCTAGGATTAATGTTGATAAGCCTCATAATTTATATCTGCAGATTATTGTATCGACTGGTTTGGTATCTTTATTTGCTTTTATAGGGTTATTTATAACCTACTTTGTCTTATGGCTAAAGCATATGAAGGCAACACCTAAGGATGATATTCGTAGATGGATGAGCATGGGGATTTTTGTAGCCATATGTGGATACTTGGTAGCAGGGCTATTTAATGATAGTGTTGTATCTGTAGCACCAGTCTTTTGGATACTATGGGGATTAGGTATGGGACTTGTAGGGGTAGGACCTACAGCTGAAAAAAGCTGATGTGGTAAAAGGGGAAAGGATGTATTTTATGGATTTGTCGGTGATTATCGTAAGCTATAATACAAGGGAGTTGCTTAGGCAAACTATTCAATCTGTAATAGATACGACCCATAGGATAAGCTATGAGATTATTGTGTCGGATAATGATTCATCCGACGGCAGCCCTTTAATGGTCGAGAGTGAGTTTAAGGATGTTAGGCTAATTAGGACAGGGGCAAACCTAGGTTTTTCAAAGGCTAATAACCTAGCTATTAAAGAGGCTAGGGGCAGGTATATACTGATATTAAACTCGGATACAGTAGTTAAGGGAAATTGCCTAGATGAATGTGTAGGCTATATGGATGCTGATAATAGGATAGGTGCCCTAGGTTGTAAGATAATTCTGCCAAATGGTGAGCTAGATCATGCCTGTAAGAGGGGCTTTCCAACCCCTGAGGCTTCCTTGTATTACATGCTTGGGCTTCATAAGGCTTTCCCAAGCAATGATAAATTCGGTGCCTACTGCGCATCCCACCTTGGAGAAGATGATAGCGGGGAAGTGGACGCCCTAATGGGGGCTTTTATGATGATGCCAAGGGCAGTGATTGATAAGGTAGGCGGCCTGGATGAGGAGTTCTTTATGTATGGGGAGGACCTAGATTGGTGCTACCGTATTAAGGAAGCCGGATATAAGATTATGTATTATCCCAAGGAGCATATCGTTCATTATAAGGGATCTTCCAGTAAGAAGAAGAGGACTAAGACGATTTATGAGTTTCATAGGGCTATGATACTTTTTTATAATAAGCATTATAAGAAGAAGTATAATATTATAGTTACTTTGTTAGTGTATCTTGGTGTAGGGGCCAGGATGGCAATGACCTACATATTAAATATATGGAGAAAATGAGGTAAATAATGATTAGGGAAAATCAAAAACATTTTAACAGGTTTGGGGTTGTACTGGATGTAATTGTACTTGTGTTGTCCATGCTGCTGGCCTGGTGGATTCGCTTTAGTAGTGGCCTAATGTATGCAACAGATGCAGGCTACCTGCAAGTTAAGTACTATATTATCCCGGCACTAGTTATGATACCGGTATATATGGTCTTATACCTGGCATTTAAGCTTTATATGCCAAAGCGTATGAGGGCCTTTTATAATGAAGTAGGCAGCATATTTCAGGCTAATATAATAGGGATTTTAATATTTACCATGATTTTGTTTATCTTTGAGAAGAACAACTACTCTCGTAAGCTACTTATGGTATTTGCTATTACAAACACAGTAATGATGATACTAGAGAGATATGCAGTAAGGCTATTTATTAGAAACCTAAGAAGGAAGGGCTATAACAAGAAGCATGTGCTGCTACTTGGCTACAATTCTCTCGGGAAAGAGTTTTTAAAGAGAATTATTGCTAATAAGGACCTTGGTTATAGGCTGATTGCGGTGTTAGATGAGCCAACAGATGGGGGACGGTTAAGCAGTTTAGCTAGTGAAGGTGGGCAGGGGACCCAGGTTGGGGATTTGGAGGACTTGGATAAGTATTTGGAAGAATATGATGTGGATGAAATTTTCATTGCCCTTAAGATAACCCAGTATGAAAGGCTAGGTAAGATCCTTCAGATTTCTGAAAAGCAGGGGGTAAGGGTAAATATTATCCCTGCCTATCATAAATATGTGCCATCCAAATCCAGCATAGAGGAACTAGCGGGGATGCAGGTTATCAACCTAAGGCACGTACCCCTTGATTACCTTGGGAACAGGATTATCAAAAGGAGCCTAGATATTTTAATGTCATCAATTGCCATTATCCTGACGTCACCTATTATGATTACTACGGCCTTATTGGTAAAAGTTACATCTGAAGGTCCTATTTTATTTAAGCAAGAAAGAATTGGACTTAACAAAAAGCCTTTTATGATGTATAAGTTCCGTTCCATGAGGGAGCAAAAGCCGGATGAGGAAAAAGTCCAGTGGACTGTTGAAAATGACCCAAGAAAAACCAAGGTGGGTACTTTTATTAGAAAGACCAGTATTGATGAGTTACCGCAGTTTTTCAATGTGCTCATGGGTGATATGAGTATGATTGGGCCACGGCCTGAGAGACCTTATTTTGTGGAGCAGTTTAAGGAAGAGGTTCCTAAATATATGATTAAACATCATGTTAGGCCAGGTATTACGGGCTGGGCCCAGGTAAATGGCTGGCGGGGGGACACTTCCATTGAAAAAAGAATTGAATGTGATATTTATTATATTGAAAACTGGAATGTATGGCTTGATATAAAGGTAATATTTTTAACTATATTTAATGGTTTTGTCAATAAAAATGCATATTAAATTATAGGCATAGCCCGCATGGGTTAATAGTTTATGGTATAATAAGACAATAGAGCAATGATTTTAATAGGGGGGAGTTAAGTGAAGAAGAAATTTTTAGGATTTTTCGTGATTGGAAGTATATTAGTGACGCCGATAAAGGGGTTTGCAGCAACAAATAATAATATTTCGTACATTGATAAGGCAAAGGTAGGTAAGATTGCTTCAGGACAACTAACTATTGATAACTCTTATTTTGACTTAAAACCAGGCTCATTTTTTAAACTAGAATTAATCAACGCAGAATTCGACTTGGATGATAATGGCAAAGCCTTTGTCCGTTCAAATTATTTGGAATTTGATGAGGATAGAAAAACATCTGTAGTTGCCATGGTTAAGGATAATGTGACAGAAGGCGGCAATATCAGCATATTATTTCATACCAAGCTCCTAGGTGGTGAGGCTAAACTTGTCATTGATTCCTTTGATTCAGGCATAAGCCCTGGGACATATGTATACGCCGTTGCAGAGGATGATACAGTCCCTGCATTTTATAAGGGAAAGGTTGAGAAGTTAACCCCTGTATTTTTGGAAGAGGAGGCTGTGCTTCCGCCAATTGTAATTAAAGAAACAGTAGATGCGGCCTTTAGAACGGCCCAGATATATAACCCGGATAAGGAACTTTTAAAGCTAGAAATAGTAGACCCCCAGTTTGGATTTCGTAATGCCACAGCTAGGGATTGGGTTAGGTTTGTGGTGAAAGATGATGAGGGCAACGAAGTAAGATACCGAGAAGGCGAGGAGCCAGAAGTTTACTTTAATCAAGGCAGGAATGTTATTACATTTACAAAAGAAGATAAGGAAATTTTTGACCTAAAGGGCAAGGGTTATACTGTAACCATTGAGAATTTGAAGATTCGTTCTATGGACACGGAAAATCTAAAAGAAGATGTGGAAATAAAGATAAGTGGCTCACTAGTTGAGGATCAAAAAATCAAAGTTGCCTATCAAAAGGAAAAAGAACCAGAAAAACCAGTAATTCCAGAGCTGCCGGAAGCACCAGAAGTAGAAGAGCCTAAGGAGCCGGAAGTTCCTGAGATAGTGGAGCCGGTTAAGAAGATAAAGGTAGAATTTATAGAGGGCAGTGAAACATATAAGGTGGATGGCGTAGAACATCCTATCGATGCAAAGGCCTACCTATCAAAGCACAATAGAATCATGGTGCCAGTGCGCTATCTTGCCCATGCCCTGGGTGTGGAGGAGTCGGACGTAAGGTGGGACGGCAATAAGGGGTTAATAACAATTAAGGGCGAGGATAATATAAGAATTGATACAATAAAGAAGGAAGTTAGTAAGAATTATAATGTAACAACACTATCAGATATAGAAATTATAAAAGGCAGGGCCTTTGTACCTGTTGGTGAAATAGGCAAGGCACTTGATATAAAAGTTGACTGGGACGGGGTAAAAAGGACCGCAGTATTCAACTGATTAACTGTCCCGGAACCCAAAAGGAGGATGCAATAATGAAAAGAATAAGTAGAAACTTAACAAGAACCATTGCCCTAGTGGCTGCCATAGTCATGATAGCAACAACGACTATATTTGCTACAGCAATGAAGGATGTATCAAATAAACACTGGGCCTATAATGAGATAATGGAAATGCAAAAGAGAGGCCTTTTAGTAACAAGTAGCCAAGGTGAGTTTTTCCCTAATAGCTATGTTACATATTTTGAATTTAGTCAGATTTTAGCTAAAGCAACGGGTTACCAGGATGCTAGTATCAATCCCAATATGGACCCAGCACTAAAAAAGACAATAGATACTAACTTTGCAAATCAAAAATCAATAATAGAATCACATCAAAAAAACTATAAACACTGGCAAAAGGATGCCAATGGGGAAATTGCATACCTACTAGGTAAAGGTTATTTAACAAAAGAAGACCTAGGGAAGTTTATGACAAAAAGCACATCAGGCGTGGAAAGCAAGCGTGGTGTTAGAAAACAAGAAGCAGCCCTTTATTTAGTACGTATTTTGCATAAAGCGGAAACAGCTAAAGGTGAGTATACATCAACAGGTTTTGCAGATGAAGCTAAGATTGAATCAGCCTACCGCCCATATGTTGCATATATGAAAAACCTAGGGATTGTAAACGGTAATGAAAAAGGAGAGTTTGGTCCAGTAGAGCCTATAACAAGGGCCACATTATCAAAGATGCTAATCGACACACTAAAGATTAAGGAAGCACCAGAAACTCCAGTAAATCCAACACCAACTCCGGAGCAGCCGGCACTACCCAAGGACAAGGCTTTAGAAGGAAAGTTCACCAAGATGATTAGCAAGGGTAACGATGGATACTATATCGTTATAGAGGTAGAGCCAGGACAACCACCTTATACCTACTCCATAGAACCAACAGCATCTGTAGTAGATAATAAGGGGACTACGGTATCACTGCCAGAGCTTAAAAACAAGATAGACACAAGGGGTAATGAAGACGTAATTATTACGGCTCAGGTTGAAGTTATTGGAACCACAGAATACATTACAAAGGTAAAGATAATGGAAGAGCCTACCCAAGTGTTGCCACCTGTAGTGAAAGAACCTGAAGATGATGAAGAGGAAGAAAAACCAGTACGCCCAAGCAGGCCTGATAGGGATGAAGAGACAGAAGAGCTATATAATGGTAGAGCTAAAGGAACTATACACTCAATCCTAATTGCTCCAAACTCGGAAGTCACTATTAATATTGATAGTAGAACCCAAAAGACATTTAAAATAAATATAGGTACAAAAATATATAGTAATCCAAAAAGAAAAGACGTAGCTATTTGGGATCTACGCCTTAACCAAGAAGTAGATGCAAATGTAAAAGATGGAGAAGTTATCACCCTTGATATAACAAAGCCGGCGCCAGCTGTAACCCTTACAGGAACTATTGAAAAGGTATCAACTAATGGCGATGCAATAGAAATTCGTATACCTTACGACCAGGCTACAGATCAGACAAATAGGATTAGGACTGTTAATGTTCCAATGCCAACTCAGATTATAGAAGGAACAACCGAAAGAGGGCGCAAGGATCTTAAGAAAGGCATGGAAGTTGTAGTTGTATATGGCCAAGATGAAGAAGTTATACCAGAAAAAATAATTATAATATCAAAATAAAACAGATTTATACTAGGAGTTAAAGGGGCAAGCACAAGAATGAGAAAAAATAGAAACAGAAAAACTATTTCCTTAGATAAGGCACGCAAGGCTAAGCAAGTACAAAGGAATATACCAAAAGGCAAGCAGATTATTATCTTAATATCTGCAATCATAGCAATCATACTAGGCCTAGTACTGGTTACAAGGCCTAATGCCTATGAGGTTAAAGTAGGGGATGAAGTAATAGGAATAATAAAAAACCAGCAAGTGTTAGACGAATCCCTAGATGTTGTGATTGCCATGCTCAAGGAAAAGTATAAAGCGGAGGTTAAAGTTGTTAATGAACCTATTCTTAGCCCGGTTCATGTTTCAAAAAAAGATGTGGTAACGCCGGATTACCTAATTTCACAAATAAAGCAAAGTGTCCAGTGGGAAATACAGATGGTAGAGTTTGTAGTTGATGGGCAAAGCAAAGGGATTTTTAAAAGTAGGGAAGAAGTCGATAAACTTATTAAAAAGATTACGGATAAATATATAAGCAAGGATATGCAAGATATTAAAGAGGCCAAGCTCGAAGCTAGTGTAGATTACAAGGATGTTTATGCAACAGAAGAAGAGTTGTCAGACCCAGAAAAAATCTACGCAGAGCTAACAAAGACAGAGGAAGAAGGCCAGGTGTATACTGTAAAATCAGGTGATAACCTATGGGGAATAGCGGCGAAAAGTGATATGAAGATAGACGAGATTATTGCCATTAACCCAGGGCTTACAGAGCAAACGGTCCTGCAAATAGGCCAAGAGCTTAACGTAAGGATAGATAAGCCAGCAGTTTCAGTTAGAATTGTAGAAGAGGTTAAAAAGGATGAAGTAATAATAAACAATATCTATATAGATGGTCTATTACAAGAAAGCATAACTAAGTAGGCATGTCCTATTTTGGCTAATGGCAGGTAGATGATTTTGAGGCTTTTCAACGATAGTTGTCTGACTCAAAATTACCTACCTGCCATTTTTAATAACTGGAAATAAGTTATATTTTACGAAGTCGTATTTTTCTGATACAATAAAGGTTGCACTAGTACTTAATATAGTAGGAGGTACATAATGGATAATCAAAAAATAGTAATCGTTGAGGACGACAGGGCTATTTCAGATATAATCAAGTATAA
>CAYUEJ010000038.1:0-10258 GCA_964442565.1 uncultured Candidatus Epulonipiscium sp. | reverse complement strand
GCATATTAAATGCATGTCTTTTTATGTTGTTCTGTAATTACATACAATAGTAGCTTTGTTAAAGGAAAGATTATATACAAGTATCACAATGGAAATAAAATAAGTTCTCGAATAGTATTGACATACCATGATAAATACTATATTATGAAAATATGGAACGGGTTCCATTGGAGGAAGTGATGGAATCCAGGATAAACGTTTGGAAATTAAGGGGGAGTGAATCATGGTTAAGGATGTGGAAGGCAAAACTACTAAAGAAGATAGGGTGATGAATTTTAAGTCAACTATGAAACAAGCTTTAAACGGATGGCAACTTTATGTGCTTCTATTACCAGCGTTAATTTGGGTTGCAGTATTTGCATACCAGCCAATGTACGGATTGATTATAGCTTTTAAGGATTTTAGGCCTAGGATGGGAATTGTTAATAGTCCATGGGCTACGCCCATATTTAAACATTTTGAAGTATTTTTTAGCACAAGCATTGCTATGACCGCTATTAAAAATACGGTAATTATTAGCTTACTAAGTCTTATAATTACATTCCCAATACCTATAATATTCGCACTTCTATTAAACCAAATTAAAAAACTTAGAATCAGGAAAACCATACAAACAATTTCATATGCACCGTATTTTATGTCTAATGTTGTAGTTGTGAGTATTATATCTGTATTGTTTTCAGCTAATGGCTTAGTCAACAATATCATCCGTAATCTAGGTGGAAAGGAAATCCTATTTACAAGTTCGGCCGAATGGTTTAGGTCACTGTATATCGGGTCAAATGTTTGGCAGACCATGGGCTTTAATGCAATTATATTTATAGCAGCCCTAGTAGGGATTAGCCCTGATTTTTATGAAGCAGCAGAAATAGATGGTGCATCTAGATGGCAAAAAATCTTATATATCGACCTTCCGCTTATTATGCCGACAATTATTTTAATGCTAATTTTGACGGTAGGGAATATTATGAACGTTGGATATGAGAAGGCTTTCCTAATGCAAAACGGAACGAATACAGTTGTGAGTGAGTTAATCTCAACCTACGTATATAAAGTAGGATTAAAAAGTGCCCAGTATAGCTTTGCTACAGCAGTAGGATTTTTTAATGCCTTAGTAAACTTCGGTATCTTATTAGTAGCAAACTTTTTTGCAAGAAAAACAAGTGATATTAGTATCTTTTAGAAAGGGGATATGGAATGAGTGAAACAAAAAGTAACAAGGTAAGAATGCCGGCTGGGGATAAGGTTTTTGTAGTAATAAACTCAATTATAATGATTACAGTATGTATTTTAATTGTTTATCCACTTTATTATGTAGTATTAGCTTCCTTTACGGATCCTGTTATTGTTAACTCTGGGAAGTTGCTTCTATATCCTGAATCCCTTTATCTTGATGGGTACAAAAAGGCTCTAACTTATGCGCCCATATGGAGTGGCTACTGGAATACACTTAAATACACAGCTATTGGCACGACAATATCTTTAGTGTGTACGGTTCCAGCAGGATATGCCTTATCTAGAAAAGATTTAGTTGGAAACCGGGTAATAATGTTTTTATTTACATTTACTATGTTCTTTAATGGGGGAATAATACCGCTATACTTAACAATTACAAAGCTTGGAATTTATAATACGACCTGGGCCATGGTGCTTCCTGTGGCAGTATCAGCATATAACCTTATCGTGTGTAGGTCCTTTTTTGATAGTGGTATACCAATAGAGCTATTAGAATCTGCAAAGATAGATGGCTGTAGTGACTTTGGATTTTTCTTTAAAATAGCCCTACCACTATCTAGTACGATTATTGCTGTTATGGCACTATTTTATGCAACTGCAATGTGGAATCAATTTTTTAATGCATTAATGTTTTTAGGTGATGAGAGTAAGATGCCACTTCAGGTTGTTTTAAGAAATCTTGTATTAATGAATCAGGCAGGTAGCATGGGAGCTTCAGCTGAAGAATTAATATCTAAACAAAGACTAGCAGAGCAGTTAAAGTATTGTGTGATTGTAGTTTCGGCTGTTCCTTTACTAAGCATGTACCCATTTGTGCAAAAGTATTTTGCTAAGGGTGTTACAATAGGTGCGGTAAAGGGATAAGTGAGATTAACATAAAAACAAACCAGGCAAATTAGGAGGGAAAATTTATGAAGAAAAGATTAGTTACAATTACTATTATGGCGACTATGGTAACAGGTTTATTGGCAGGCTGTGGCGGGGCAGGTGGCGGAAAAGGCGCGGGGCTAGATGAGTTCCAAGGTGCAACAGGGCTAACGGCTGAAGAAGAGGAGGCAGTTGCGGAAGGGATTATACAATTAGACGGCACACTTCCTATTATTAAGGATCCAGCAAAATTTGAAGAGAAATACGGAAAAATAAAGGTTCTTAACGTTGGGGATGCAAACCGTGTAACTGAGCCACAGGATACAGAGATGGCTAAAAAGTGGGAGGAAGACACTGGTCTATCTTTTGAATGGACAACAATCCCACCAGAGAATGCTGGGGAGAAAATTAGCCTTATGTTAACAGCGGGAACAGATTTACCAGATGTATTTTGGAACTTTGAAGGGTCACAATCGGGGATTTCAGTTGCCCAGTATGCGGACCAGGGAATTTTCCTACCGACTGAAACAATAGTTCAAGACTATATGCCTAACCTAAAGAAAATTCTTGATAGTAATCCGGCCTATATGCTTGAAGTACAAAGCCCTGATGGTCATATGTACGGGTTCCCTTGGATTGAGCAAATGAAAGGCTTAATTCTAACACCTGGGCCATTTTTAATTAATAAAACTTGGTTAGATAAGGTGGGTAAAGATGTACCTACAACGGTAGATGAGTGGGTAGATGCTTTAAGAGCTTTCCGTGATGGCGGAGATTTAAATGGCAATGGTAAAGCAGATGAGATTCCAATGGCATCATGGTTTGGACAACATAACCAGGACGGATTTGGATCATATAACTTATTTTATAGATTTACAGGAGCATTTGGCAGTGCGGATTCATACTGTGGTGGGAATCCATATGCAGACCACCTAAGAATTATTGATGATAAAGTAACCTTCACTGCATTAGATGAGTCTATTAAGAAGACAGCTGAATTCTTTAACATGCTTTATGATGAGGGATTATTATGGAATGGTTCTTTTGAAAATGCAGAAAGCTCAGCCTTTAAGAGTTCTTTAATCAAAGAGGATGTGGCAAGAATTGGTTCATTTGGAGTATGGGCAGATCAGGAGATAACAGATCTTGATGTTCACGATGAGTATGTTCCACTTCCAAGACTATCAGGTCCAGAGGGGAAAATTGGATTTGCCCTAAACCACTCAGAGATGCAAGACTCTTCAATTGGTGCAATTACAGTGGATAGTAAATTCCCACACGTTATGGCAAGATTCTATGATTATATATATGGTAACCCAGAGATTTCAATTCAGACAAACTGGGGTGCACTAGGGTATAATTATATTGTAAATGATGATGGAATAATGGAAACGCCACTAGATGAAAATGGACATATTATTACGCAAGAGCCATGGACTGATTTTGGTCAGCAACGTGCTAACACAACACTTAGCCGTACACCACTTGCAATTTTAGATGAGTACTATGATACAGTTGTTAAATATACCTTCGATGCTGTTAAACTATATGAATACCAGTTAGTTAATGGTAAAGAAGAAATTTTAGCTGAATATGAAACTGTTCCTAAGGTAATGATGACAACTGATGAGATTTCTAGGCTTGCACAAGTTCAACCTACGGTTTCTGATATTGTAGATAGGTATATTGCAAAATGGGTTACAGAAGGTGTAGACGATCAAAGCTGGGAAACTTACAAAACTGATTTAGAAGGAGCAGGGGTTGCTGATATTGTAGAAATATATCAGGGGGCTGTTGATAGAGCAAAGGATGCTGCACAATAAGGGTAATTATTTTAACTAGGAGGAGTCTATGAGTACGAAAGGATTAAGAAGTTTTAGGCCTAAGGTTCATTTTACACCACTGCTTAATTGGATGAATGACCCAAATGGAATGGTATATATTGATGGAATCTGGCATTTGTATTATCAAAAAAATCCAGATGAGCCAATTTGGGGACCCATGTATTGGGGGCATGCTACAAGTAAGGATTTAATTAGTTGGGAGCATCATCCTATAGCCTTGTATCCAGATGAGCTTGGCTATATATTCTCAGGTAGTATGGCTTATGATAAGAATAACACATCAGGATTTGGTAAGGATGGAAAAGCACCAATGGTTGCAGTATATACAAACCATAATCCTGAGAATGGATACGAATGTCAAAGTATAGCCTATAGTTTAGACGGCGGATTTACATTCCACAAGTATGACGGAAACCCTGTTATCGACAACCCAGGTATTGCTGATTTTAGGGATCCAAAGGTGTTTTGGAATAAGAAAAAAGACTGCTGGAGTATGACATTGGCGGCTAAGGATTGTACACATTTTTATGCATCTAAGGATTTAAAAACTTGGCAAAAGACAGGTGAGTTTGGGAGGGAGGAAGACCTTGTAAAAACAACATGGGAATGCAGTGACTTGTTCCCTATCCAAACAGAGGATGGTGAGAAGTGGGTACTAATAGTTAGTATGATGGCAAATAAAGGCGAAAACTGCGCAGCCCTCCAATATTTTGTCGGAGATTTCGACGGGGATAGCTTTTATGATACAGAAAAAGCCGGGGAAACTTTGTGGTTAGATTTTGGGTTTGATAATTATGCGGGTGTGACATTTCACAACTATGATTCACCTATATATTTAGGCTGGGGGGTAAGTCCCGAATATGCTAACCTGGTACCAACGGGGGAATATGCTGGGCTAATGACTATAGCAAGGCAATTATCTCTAGCAAGGACAGGTGCTGGATATCGCCTTCTTGCAAAGCCTTTTGGGCTTGATAGGCTGCGTGAGAATACAAAAGAGCTATATGACGAAGATACACTCTCATCAGAAAGTTTTGGTCTGCTTGTTAATGGGCAAAAAGGTAGCATAACTTTTGAAAATCTCCAGGGACAAAAGCTTGTAATAGAGGTCTATGAAGATAGGATTAGGGTTGATCGGTCTATGGCTGGAGCTAATGATTTTTCAGATGTGTATACGGATTCTTTGCACTCTATAGCCCAGACAAAACGCTTAAAATCAGGAGATATAGATCTGGAAATACTGCTTGATGTATCTTATCTAGAGGTTTTTGCAGATGGAGGCCTTGAAGTGGCATCTATGACGGTATATCCTGATTCGCCCTATAATAAAGTCTATATAAGCGGAGATTTAAAGATAAAGAAATACAAATTATAACACTTTATACAGGAGGAAACTATGAGTAAAAAAGCTATCAGAGACTTCAGGCCAAAGATACATTTTACACCACCAGAGAACTGGATGAATGATCCAAATGGTATGGTATATGTTAATGGGACATATCATTTTTGCTACCAAAAGTATCCAGATGATACCATATGGGGGCCTATGCATTGGGGCCATGCGGTAACCAAGGACCTTATTAACTGGGAACATCGACCAATTGTCTTGTATCCAGATGAGATGGGCTATATTTTCTCAGGAAGCAGTGTGTATGATTTGAATAATACATCGGGTTACGGTACGGCTGATAACCCACCTATTATCGCAATGTTTACAAATCACAATAATGAAACAGGGCTAGAGGTGCAAAGTATTGCTTATAGTTTAGATGGGGGCAATCACTTTGAAAAGTCCTATTTAAACCCAGTTATCAAAAATCCAGGTATTGCAGATTTTAGGGATCCTAAGGTGTTTTGGAATACGGTTCATGATTGCTGGAGCATGGTTTTAGCAGCGCAAGATAGGGTTTGTTTTTACCGCTCGGATGATTTAAAGGAATGGGAAAAGACCGGTGAGTTTGGACCAGGAGTAAATCTTGCAGGAGGAGTATGGGAGTGCTCAGACTTAATTAATATAGAGGTAGATGGTAAGACTATTTGGTTCCTAATTGTTAGTATGACCAAGACGGAAAAGGACCCATGTAAAATGCAGTATTTTGTCGGAGATTTTGATGGTGATACGTTTGTTTGTAGCCACCCATCTGATGAAATCATTTGGCTAGACGAGGGATTTGATAATTATGCTGCCGTTACATTCCAAAACTATGATGGACCCTTATTAATGGGTTGGGGTCTTAACTGGGCCTACGCCGCAAACACCCCAACAGGTGAATATTGTGGTCAAGCAACTCTGGCAAGAAGCTTAACCGCCTACAAAACAAAAGACGGATATAGACTGGCAGGACGTGCAGAAGGCATTGACCGCTTCAGGGCCAACGCCTATGAGATAAAAAGCAATAATCATTTGCACACAGAGACTTTTGGTTTATCCATAGAAGGCAGTGGAGATGCTAGCTTATATTTAACCAATGCCTTAGGTCAGAAGTTAGTGATAAAGGTCGAAGATGATAGAGTTATTGTCGATAGAAGCCTGGCAGGAGATAGGGACTTTGATGAACAATTTAGCTCAGAAGCATATTCCATTGCTTCCGCAAAGCGTCTAAAAGACGGAAACTGGAATATGGAGATTATATTCGATGTTTCAATCCTGGAATTATTTGCTGATGATGGCTTAGAAATGATTACAATGGTGGCCTACCCAGATGTGGCATACGACAAAATCAGCTGGGATGGGGACATGAGCGTCTCAATATGGGAGATTAATATGTAGGGTACCCGGTACTTAACATATCAACTTATAAGATAAAAAACACATGGTAATTTTGTACCATGTGTTTTTTGCAAGACAAATTACACGAGTACAAAATTTAATGTATAATGAAAGTAATCAAGATGAAGTAAAACTAATTCAAGGGGGACAATGAATAAAAAGATACGGCAATTACGGATAAGGATAAGTAGATTATTGAAATGCCAATAGAGGGTAATGGATATATCGGGTACAAGGCACTTAATTTATTAACTTATTGTGGTTTAAAGGACCGAAATCGTGGTATACTATAGGTAGGATGGAGGGCGATACTAGAATGTCTTACGAAACAAGACCACAAACCTACGATGAAACGATAAAACTTTTAGAAAAGAAGGATTATAGAGGAATAGCAGAATTTATCCTGCCATCAATAAAAGATGCAGAGGAAATTTGCCTAGAACATACGCAATTGTCTATTCCAGATATGAGGGAAATGGACTTTTTAGCAAAGATTAATATGGGGTCAGAAAGCTTTATTTTGCATGTTGAATTTGAGACTGCGTATAAAAGTAATAACGAAATGATGAAACGAATGCTAAGGTACTACACATATATTAAATGGCACAATGATCTACCGATATATCAAGTTCTTATGCTATTAAAGAAACCGAAGAATGTTAAGAATATACAACATAACTTTGAGAGTACAGTTCAAGATTTAGATATTTTAAAATACAATTACAAAGTAATCAAGGCATATGAGATAGACAAAAATGAAATACTACAAGATGAGCAAGTTGTATTATATCCACTTAGGGTATTTATGAAATATGAGGAAGAGTCTGAGGAGAAACATATACAAGAATGTTTAAGCGCGGTGGAGGGACTAGAAGATAAGGACTATTACTACCTAACTGTTCAGTGTATAAAGAAACTATATAAAGGAAGTAAATACGAAGTCTATGTAAAGGAGGAGGTCTTGATGCAATCAACACTATATAAGGAGCCTTATGCTAAAGGGAAAGAAGAAGGTATAATGCAAGGGATAGAAAAAGGGATAGAAAAGGGCATTGAGGTTGGAGCAAAACAGGGCAAATTAGAGGTGGTAAGGAATGCCTTAAAGGAAGGTATGGAAATAGCCTTAATTGCAAAGTTTACTGGACTATCAGAAAAAGAAATAAAAGTTATAGAGGGCAAAATGAACCTCTAAAACCTTATAGTAGTAATTCAAAGGGCAATATTTGGACTCAAATATTGCCCTTTAAGTATATTCAGCACTATCCTAAAGGATTAGATTAAAAGGAGAAAATAACTATGCAGCTCAAAATTAAAAAGATACATAACCAAGCAAGGCTCCCAGAATATGCACATACTGGCGATGCAGGAATGGATTTATTTTCTGTGGAGGAAAAATCTATAGATCCAGGGGAAACAGTTCTAATAAAAACAGGCATTATCATAGAACTACCACCTAATACAGAGGCCCAGGTAAGGCCAAGAAGTGGCCTAGCCCTTAAAAACTCCATAACGGTCTTGAACTCTCCCGGGACAATAGATGAAGGATACAGGGGAGAGATTGGTGTTATATTAATAAATCACGGCAAGGAAAACTTTAAGGTTGAGCCCCAGATGCGTATAGCTCAAATGGTTATCAAGCCTATTATTAGGGTGCAGATAGAGGAAGTGGAAGAAGTAACGCAATCTGATAGAAGCACTGGGGGCTTTGGCTCAACGGGGGTGAATTAAGCGTACCCGGCACAAAAGCTAGGGGCATGTATTGTACATGCCCCTAGCTTTTGTTATTATATAAGTATAGTCAGTGTATAATAGAGCTAGAATGGAGTGATAATATGCATGATATAGTAATAATAGGAGCAGGTATCATTGGCTGCAATATCGCCCGTGAACTATCCAAATATAACCTTGATATATGCCTAGTAGAAAAGACATCAGATGTTGCAACCGGAACTACAAAGGCAAATAGCGCCATTGTCCATGCAGGATTTGATGCAAAAGCAGGCACTTTAAAGGCAAAACTAAATGTACTTGGAAATGCCAAGTTCGATCTCCTATCTGAGCAGCTAGATTTCCCGTTTAAGAGAAACGGATCCCTAGTCTTATGTTTTGAGGAGGATAAAATAGACGATTTAAAACAACTGGTCAAAAGTGGCAAGCAAAATGGGGTGCCAGGCCTAGAAATACTAGATGTTAAGGCCTTGAGGGAGCTAGAACCCAAGGTGGGAACTAGGGCAATTGCGGCCCTCCATGCACCAACAGGTGGCATTGTCTGTCCATATGAAATGGCCTTGGCACTAGCAGAAAACGCGCAAATCAATGGCGTGAAGTTTAAGTTTAATAGAGAGGTTAAAAATATTGTAAAACAGCAGGATTTATTTATATTATCAACAAATAAAGAGACTATAAAGGCCAAGCTTGTAATTAACGCTGCAGGTTTATTTGCAGATAAGATTAATAATATGGTAAGTGATAATAAGTTTGAAATTATCCCTCGTAAGGGGGAATACTGCTTATTTGATAAGTCAGTAGGGGATATGTTCACCCACACTATTTTCCAGCAGCCCACCTTTATGGGGAAGGGTGTACTTATAACACCAACGGTAGACGGGAATCTATTGTTAGGCCCAAATGCAGTTGATATTGATGATAAAGAAGATCTTACTACGACGCAAGTAGGTTTAGATGAGATTATCGATAAGTCCAAGTATTCACTAGATAATACGCCTTATCATGCGATTATTGCATCATTTTCAGGTTTAAGAGCCCACACTAGGGCTGGCGATTTTATTATAGGGGAAGCCAAAGATGTACCAGGGTTTATTAATGTAGCAGGCGTTGAATCCCCGGGGCTATCAGCAAGTCCAGCTATTGCAGATATGGTGGAAGAAATCATCGCTGCTAAGCTTAACCTAACTACAAAAAAAGATTTTAATCCCCAGCGAAAGGGCCTGCCAAGATTTAGGGATATGACAAATGATGAGCGTAGGGATATTATTAAGAAGGATCCGCGCTTTGGAAAATTCGTCTGTAGGTGTGAAACAGTAACAGAAGGTGAAATTATAGCATCTATCAATAGGCCACTTGGTGCCACAGATTTAGACGGAATTAAAAGGCGGACAAGGGCAGGTATGGGGCGCTGCCAGGCTGGTTTTTGTATGCCGAAAATAGTAGATATTTTAGCCAGGGAGCTAAATATATCCCCGCTTGATGTAACAAAATTTGGAAACAGCTCGAAAATCCTTGTAGGCCATAACAAAGAAATCATAACATCAGAAGGGGGCTGCGAATGTGAATAATTATAATTACGATATTGTAATAGTAGGTGGGGGGCCTGCGGGACTTGCGGCGGCTGTGGCAGCCAAAAAAGAAGGCGTAGATAGCATACTTGTTTTAGAAAGGGACAGCCATCTAGGTGGGATTCTTAACCAGTGTATTCATAACGGTTTTGGCCTACATATTTTTAAAGAAGAGTTAACAGGCCCCGAATATGCCCACCGTTTTATAGAGGAGACAAAGGAGCTAGGAATAGAATATAAGCTAG
>CAYUEJ010000037.1:0-10310 GCA_964442565.1 uncultured Candidatus Epulonipiscium sp. | reverse complement strand
TAGAAGCGGGGGGGTAACCGTCTTATCACCTTACCAAGGTGAGAAGGAAGGGTCATGGTATTCAGGAACTGCAAATGCAATTTTCCAGAATATCCGCTATATAGAAAATCAAAATCCAAAATATGTTTTGATTTTATCAGGAGACCATATTTATAAAATGGATTACAGTAAAATGTTATCTGAGCATAAGGAGAATAATGCTGATGCTACGATAGCAGTGCTAGAAGTTCCTATAGAAGAAGCTTTTCAATTTGGAATTATGAATACGGATAAAGAGGGGCGAATTATTGAGTTTGAGGAGAAGCCAGAAAACCCCAAGAGTAATCTTGCCTCAATGGGTATATATATATTTAACTGGGAAACCTTAAGGGAAGCCCTAATAAAAAGTAATGAAATACACGAAAATAGTGACTTTGGGAAACATATTATTCCAGAGATGATTGATGAGAAGATGAGGGTATACTCATATACCTTTGATGATTATTGGAAGGATGTAGGAACAGTAGATGCATATTGGCAAGCCAATATGGAGCTTACCAATACTGTACCTGAGTTTAATTTATATGATGAATTCTGGAAGATATACACCAACCAAGATCACCAACCACCACAATTTATTGGAAGCCATTCAAGATTGGAACATTCCTTGATTTCAGAGGGAAGTGAAATCTATGGAGAAATATATAATTCGGTTATAGGGCCTAATGTTATTATTGAAAAAGGAAGCGTAATCAAGGATTCAATAATTATGGCAGGTACAGTTATTAAAGAGAATGCGAAAATAGAACATAGTATTGTTGCAGAAAAATCCGTTGTAGGTGTAGGTTGCCAGGTAGGGTTTGGAGAAAACATACCACATGCAACTAAGCCCCACATATATTCAACAGGAATAAGCGTTATCGGGGACGAAACAATAATTCCAGATGGGGTTACTATTGGAAAGAACTGTGAAGTCAGTGGTATTACTAAAGAATCATCTTACAAAGATAGGCAATTACCAAGTGGCCAATCCTTAATCGTAGAGGAGGGGATAATATGAATGCAATAGGAATTATTTTAGCAGGCGGTAGGTATCATGCACTTGAGTCATTGATAGAGAAACGTAATGTTGCGGCAATACCAATTGGAAGCTGCTACCGAACAGTTGACTTTACACTAAGTAATATGAGCAATTCGGGTATTAAAAAAGTTGCAGTCATAGTTCAGCATAATACAAGATCCCTCACAGATCACTTATCATCGGCTAAGTGGTGGGACTTAGGGCGTAAGAAGGGCGGGCTCTTTTTATTTACCCCGGATATGAGTAGTAGTACATCCTTTGGTTTTAGAGGTACTGGTAATGCCATATACCAAAATATATCATTTTTAAAAAGAAGTAATGAACCCTATGTTATTATTACAGGTGGGGAACAGATAAATCGTATAGACTATAGGGAACTTATAGCATACCATAAGGAAAAAGGAGCAGATGTTACAATTGTTTCTAAAAAGATGACTGGCGAAGAACGTAAAGATTACGGGGTGCTAGAATTAGATGAAGATAACAGAATGCTTAACTTTGAAGAAAAGCCATTTGAGCCACAACACGATACAGTGTCATTAGGAACATATATTATTTCAAGAGACTTACTTATAACCTTGCTCGAAGAAATGCAAACAGAAGGTCGTAATAGCATTGTAAATGACATCCTTATTCGTTACAGGAGGAAGTTAAAGATTTATGCATATGTGTTTGAAGGATACTGGAGAAGCATAAGGTCCATGGATGACTATTACAATGTAAATATGGAGTTTTTACAAGGAGATGTCCGTGAATTATTCTTCAAAACAGAACCATACATCTATACTAAAATAAAGGATGAAGCTCCAGCTAAGTTTAACTTTGGTTCTAAAGTAACAAGCAGTTTATTAGGTGGGGGTGTAATTAGTAATGGGACAGTTGATAGTTCTGTTCTATTTAGAAAGGTCTATGTAGGGGATCAGGCTATAATACGGAATTCTATTGTTATGGAAAACACTACGATAGGTCGAAATTGCATTATCGAGTATGCTATAATAGATAAAAATGTAGTTGTATCAGATAATCAAGTAATTGTAGGAACTAAAGATAAATTAGCAATTGTTTCTAAAGGTATGATTTGATGATTGTGAAAGTATTGATTATTAGTTAAAAATACTATATAATGCAGATTAAATACAAGATTCTAAATACACAAGGATTTGGAGAACCGAATTCACAACATGCTAACAGGAGGGTATACATGGATATTACAGATATTAGGGTTAGGAAGATTAATAAAGAGGGGAAAATGAAAGCTGTTGTATCGATAACTTTTGATAATGAGTTTGTGGTGCATGATGTTAAAATTATCGAAGGGGACAAGGGTAGATTTATTGCAATGCCTAGTCGTAAAACATTGGATGGAGAGTTTAGAGATATAGCTCATCCTATTAACTCTATAACAAGAGATAGAATACAAAAAGCAGTTTTAGAGAAATATGAAATGATACTTATATCTGAAGAAAACTTATCTGAAGATGAGATTGCAGCAGATGAAGATATGGATGAAACATACGACTACGAATAAAAGGTGTCAGATAGGCCTTTTTTTGGGCAGACAACTCGCGTTGAAAAGCCCCCAAAAGGACCTATCCTCCACACTATTATGTAAAAAGGGGGGTGCCATTGTATAAGAGAATGGTGCCCTTTTGCTTATGAAATTAATTAAGATACAAAGGAGCGTTAAAATATGAATATAAAATCACTTATCATCGGCAGAGGTCAAGGTGGAAAATACAATATACTTGGTTGGCCACTCATAAACTATGTAATTGATGTGATGAGCATGGTAGGGACTATGGAAAATAAACAGATAGACAAGGATACTCTTCAAGCAAGCTACAACAATACTGACCTAATAAACTTTATAGAAGAGGCTGATAATATAATTATGCTAAGTGATGATGCCCCACTAATAACTAGTGCAACAATTAATATGGCATTAGAAAATCATAAGGAATCTGGTAGGGAAGCGACAGTTTTATCTGTTAATAAGGATGAAATGGAGTGCTACAGGGAAATATATATATTCAAGGCGGATATCTTAAAAAGTATTTTAACAAAAGACAACCAAGAAGTGAGTAGCCCAAGGGATATTGTGAAAGAACTAATAAAGTGTGCTTACACAGTAGAATCAGTATATATGGCAAATACATCCGAGTTAATAAAAGTTGATTCAAGGCGTCAATTAGCAAAATGTACTGGCATTATGAAAGAGAGAATTAATGATAGACATATGGATAACGATGTAACCTTAGAAGACCCTAACAACATATATATCGGGCCTGAGGTTATTATAGGGCGCAATACTATCATTGAACCTAATGTTTTCTTAAAGGGTAAGACCATCATAGGGGAAGACTGTTTTATAGGCAATGGTACTAATATCGAAAATAGCGAAATATCGAAAGGGGTTCTTATAGAAAATACCCATATACACGATAGCTTTGTAGATGAGGGTGCCCACCTAGGGCCCTTTGCATACGTAAGACCAGGCTCCAAAATAGGTAAGAATGTACGAATAGGTGATTTTGTAGAAATAAAGAATTCAAATATAGGGGATAATACAAAAATATCACATCTGACCTATGTAGGGGATGCGGATGTGGGGGAACATGTGAATTTCGGATGTGGGAGTGTACTTGTGAATTATGACAGTGTTGATAAGCACCGCTCTGTTATTGAAGATTATGCCTTCATAGGTTGTAATACTAACTTAGTATCCCCGGTAACTATAGGGAAAAGGGCTTATACAGCAGCAGGTTCTACTATTACAAATGATATACCAGAAGAAGCTTTAGGTATTTCTAGAGTAAGACAGACCAATAAAGAAGGCTGGGTTGCATATAAATACCCAAAAAAATAAATAACCATTACATTTTTAGGATTATATGATATAATATTGTCGGATTTAGTAGTCGTAATTTTATTAAGGAGGATTAACCCAATGGTTAGAGTCTATACTGATATAAAGGTGTTTGCTTGCAACGCTCATCCAAAGCTTGCAGAAGAAATCGCAGAGCACTTAGGGATTACACTTGGAAAATCAGAAGTAACAATGTTTAGTGATGGGGAAATTTCGGTTAAAATTGATGAGAAGGTTAGAGGTACTGATGTTTATATTATTCAACCAACATCAACACCAGCCAATGAACACCTAATGGAAATGCTAATTATGATTGATGCAATGAGAAGAGCATCAGCAGGTAGGGTAACAGCAGTTATTCCCTACTATGGATATGCAAGACAAGATAGGAAAACAAGGGCCAGAGATCCTATTAGCGCAAAGCTAGTAGCAGACCTTATAGAAAAGGCAGGAGCAGATAGGGTCTTAACTATGGATCTGCACTGTGCACAGATTCAAGGTTTCTTTGACATACCGGTTGACCATTTAGTTGGAATGCCACTCCTTACAAAACATTACCTTGAAAACTTCCCACACTTAGATAACGGCGTGGCAGTATCACCTGACTTAGGAAGTGTTGTAAGAGCAAGAGCATTTGGATCAAAGCTAGGAATACCACTCGCTATTATAGATAAAAGAAGACCAAAGGCTAACGTTTCAGAAGTTTTAAATATTATTGGAGATGTTGAAGGCAAGAATGTTATATTAATCGACGATATGATTGATACAGCAGGCACTATCTGTAATGCTGCAAACTCCCTTAAAGAAAGAGGGGCAGTTGGTGTATATGCATGCTGTACCCACGGTGTTTTATCAGGACCAGCCATTGAAAGAATACAAGAGTCAGCCATAGAAGAACTGGTTGTACTAGATACAATTAGGATTCCGGAGGACAAGCTAATAAGCAAAATCAAGCAGATTTCAGTTGCACCTATCTTTGCAGATGCAATTAGAAGAATACATGAAGACTTATCAGTATCAAAGTTATTTAACTAATAATTATAAACGCCCTAGTGAGTATAGCTAGGGCGTTTTCGTCATGGGAATAAATATAAGAAAGGGATATGTTATGAAGCTAATTATAGGCCTTGGTAATCCGGGCAGAGAATATACTAACACTAGGCATAACATTGGTTTTGAAGCTATAGATGCCTTAGCAGAACACTATAATATAAGTGTGAATAAAAGTAAGTTTAAAGCCTTATACGGTGAAGGTAAGGTAGGAAATAAGAAAGTAGTATTAGTTAAACCGCAGACCTATATGAATTTAAGCGGTGAGGCTGTAAAAGCCTTCGCGACATGGTATAAAATTAAACCAGAAGATATACTTATAATATATGATGATGTAAGCCTTGTGCCAGGTAAACTCAGAATTAGAATAAAAGGCAGTGCAGGGGGGCATAATGGAATGAAGAGTATAATACAACACCTAGGAACCAATGAGTTTGAAAGGATTAGGGTAGGAATAGGTGAAAAACCTGGAGGATGGAACCTAGCTGATTATGTGCTAAGTAGATTTACCAATGTAGAGCTCAAAACCATAGAGGAATCAATGGGAGATATTATAGGTGCAGCTGAGCTGATTATAACCAAAGATATACAAGATGCAATGAATAAATATAATCCAAAAGCAAGAGGGTGAGGTAATTGCAAGAGCATCGCTACCCATTAATTGATCCACTAAAAGAAATGGATAACTATAATAAGATATTATCCTATATCGGTAAAAAACAAAATAAGACTGTTTGTGCGACAGGGCTAATAGATGCACAAAAGCCGCATATGATGTATGGGGCTTCTACGCATTTGGCAAAACCTATTATAGTTATAACATATAGCGAAAATAGGGCCAAGCAAATATCAGATGATTTAAAGTTTCTATCTAGTGAAGATAATGTGGCTATATACCCGGCCCAAGATGTGCTTTTTTACGGTGCAGATGTGCATAGTGCAGATATTACAGTAGAGCGAATGATGATTAAAAATTCCCTACTACAAGGGGAAAATATAACTGTAGTTGCTTCTATAGAAGCCCTAGTTAAAAAAACTATGACAAAAGAAATGCTACTATCCCATATACTAG
Organism: uncultured Candidatus Epulonipiscium sp.; assembly: GCA_964442565.1. Taxonomy (GTDB): domain Bacteria; phylum Bacillota; class Clostridia; order Lachnospirales; family Cellulosilyticaceae; genus JAAYSX01. The sequence continues at coordinate 4,262 of CAYUEJ010000037.1, read as the reverse complement.
AATTCAAGGTGGGGCAAACTATACAAATTACAAATTTGCAAAAAGATTTAGTTGAAATGGGCTATGAAAGAACTAGTCTGGTAGAGAATGTAGGGCAATTTGCAATCAGGGGCGGAATTATAGATGTATATCCGGTAACAGCCCAGTGCGTCTATAGGATAGAGCTATGGGACGAAGAGATAGATTCCATAAGAAGTGTTAACCCAACCTCCCAAAGATCCATGGAAAAAGAAGATAGCTTTAAAATATTTCCTATGGAGGAGCAGCTAGATAAGCCAGACGAGGAACTGGGAAATAGTGTAATGCTATTAGATTACCTAGACCCAGAAGCATTAATCATTATAGATGAACCCATTAAGGTAAAAGAAAAATGTGATAGCGTATACCAAGAGTTTGAAATGAGTATTAAAAACAAGCTAGAAAACGAAGAAATTATTTCGGGCCAAATTAAATCAATATTTAGCTATGAAGAAATTCTAATAATGTTAAAAAAATATGCAATATTTCTGATGACAAACCTAGAACAAGAAATAGATGATTATGATATTGACTACAATACAGAATTTGAAGTATACGAGAATACAGGATTTTATAAGAATTTTGATATCCTAGAAGATGATATAGCAAAATGGAAAAAAGAAAAAAAGAGAATTATTATATTTGCAGGTTTAAAGGCGAGAGCCCTCAGACTTATAGACAAGATAGAAGAACGGGGGATTACATGTTCCTACTCTAATGATTTAACTGAGCCGGTTATGCCAGGGCAAGTTATTGTCACAAGAGGAGCTCTTTCTAAAGGATTTATATATGAGGATATAGGGCTAATTATTATATCAGATAAAGATTTATTTGGTAAAGAGAAGAAAGAGCGAAGAAAGAGGAAGAAACATAAGGGGAGTAAAATTGAGAGTTTTGTTGAACTTAAGCTTGGAGACTATATTGTTCACGAAAACCATGGGATAGGACTTTTTAACGGTATAGAAAAAATGGTTGTTGATAATATAAGCAAGGATTATCTGAAAATAGGCTATGCAGATAACGGTGTGCTTTATGTCAATATAAACCAAATGGATATGGTTCAAAAGTATATTGGGGCAGATGGAAAAAAACCAAAGCTTAGTAAACTAGGGGGCCAGGAGTGGAAAAGGGTTAAGGCGAGGGCCAAAAAGGCAACCGAAGAATTAGCTAAAGAATTAATTCAGTTATATGCAAAAAGAGAAGCCAGCAAAGGATATGTTTACAGCCAAGATACACCATGGCAAAAAGAATTTGAAGATACATTCCCTTATGAGGAAACAGATGATCAATTGCAAGCAATTGAAGATGTGAAAAATGATATGGAGACTGACAAGGTAATGGATAGGCTACTTTGTGGGGACGTAGGTTACGGGAAGACAGAGGTTGCCCTTAGGGCGGCTTTTAAGGCGGTTCAAGATAGTAAGCAGGTAGTTTATCTGGTGCCTACTACAATACTTGCCCAGCAGCACTACAATCGGTTTGTAGAGCGTATGAAGAACTTCCCCATAAAAGTTGAGATACTATCTAGATTTAGAACACCAAAGCAGATTAAACAGTCCTTAAATAATATAGAAAGAGGCTCAGCGGACATTGTTATAGGAACCCATAGAGTGCTTTCCCAGGATGTAAGATTTAAAGATTTAGGACTTGTTCTTGTTGATGAGGAACAAAGATTTGGAGTTACCCATAAGGAGAAATTAAAACAACTACGTAGCAATGTTGATGTTTTAACACTAACTGCAACACCTATACCTAGAACGCTCCATATGAGCTTGGTAGGCATTAGGGATATGAGTCTTCTGGAGGATCCACCATTAGAGAGAAGGCCAATACAGACCTATGTAATGGAGTATAACTCGGAGTTTGTAAAAGATGCAATCAAGAGAGAGTTGTCTAGGGATGGACAAGTGTATTTCTTATACAATAGAGTAGAAAATATAGAGAAAATAACTTTAGAGATACAAAAAATGGTTCCAGATGCTAATGTGGCCTATGCACATGGTCAAATGGCTGAGAGAGAACTAGAAGGTATCATGCTTGAATTTATTGAAGGAGAAATAGATGTTTTAGTTTGTACAACTATTATCGAGACAGGCCTAGACGTGGCTAATACAAATACAATAATAATACAAGATGCAGATAGAATGGGACTTAGTCAGCTCTACCAATTACGAGGTCGAGTAGGAAGGTCAAATAAAATTGCCTATGCATACCTTATGTATAAAAAAGATAGGGTTCTTCCTGAAATAGCAGAAAAAAGGCTGCAAGCAATTAAGCAGTTTACGCAGTTTGGTTCAGGATTTAAAATTGCCATGAGGGACCTTGAAATTAGAGGTGCAGGTAATCTTTTAGGGGAAAGGCAGCATGGTCATATGGATGCAATAGGCTACGATTTATATAGCAAATTACTAAAAAATGCAGTTATAGAAGAGCAAGGTGAAATAGTAGAGGAAGAATTTGAAACAAGTGTTGAGATTAACATTAACGCCTACATTCCACCTAGATATATTGAAGATGAAATGCAAAAAATTGATATCTACAAAAAGATTTCCCTTATTAGAAATCAAGAAGATTACAATGAGGTGCAAGAAGAAATAGAAGACAGATACGGGGACCTGCCAGCAACTGTCCAAAATTTACTTGATGTTGCATTAATAAAAGCAATGGCTCACGACCTTGACATTACATCGGTAATTGTAAAAACTAATGAAGTGGTTTTTAACTTTAAGGCAGAGGCTAGGTTAAACCCGGGCAATATACCACCGTTTATTGAAATATATAAGGGGGATTTGAAATTTATAGGGGGAGAAAATTCAAAATTTGTGCTTATAAACATTTTACAATATAAGGATGAACCTATTACTTATATTAAAAATGTGTTACAGGAGATGAAAAAATTGAAGTATCATGAGAAATAGACTATAATACTTCATAGGTGTCTATAGGAGTCTATAGATAAAATTGCTTAAGGAGAGATTTGTGTGAGGAAAAATAAAAAGATTTTAGTATCCATGGCTTTAAGCCTTGTAATGATGCTAGGTGTGGTAGGATGTGGGAGTGCTAATGGTAATTCAGGTGGCGGAAAGAGTTCTAAAAAAACTGTAGCTAAAATTAATGGCAATCCACTATCGGAAGATACCTATAAGGCGTACTTATTTAGTGTGAAAATGGAAATGGAACAAGGTTTTGGCCCAGCTATTTGGGAAATGGAAATCGAAGGCGATAGCATGGAGAATATGGCTAAAGAAAGAGCTTTAGAATCAGCTATTGCAATGTCAGTTACAGCTCAAAAGGCTAAAGAAATGAACTTAGAGTTAAGCCAAGAAGACAAGGAAGAAGCAAAAGCTATAGCCACTAACTATGTTACACAGCTAAAAGATGCTTTATCTGAAGAAGGCATTACAGAAAAAGTAATTAGGGGAATGATGGAAGATATTATGCTGTCGCAAAAAGTTCTAGAAGAACTTGCAGCTAAATTTACACCATCCCAAGATGCTCAGCTATATGAAGAATTTATAGAAGAAAACAAATCATATTTTGAAAAAGTAACAGCCCAGCACGTATTAATTAGCACAAAAAATGAAGACGGCACATCATTTGATGAGTCTAAGGATAAAGAGGCTGAAGAAAAGGCAAAAATGATTTTAGAAAAAGCATTGGCAGGGGAGGATATGGGAGAGTTAGCTAAAGAGTACTCAGAAGATCCAGGTTCAAAAGATGATGGAGGAGAGTACACATTCCCAAGAGGTCAAATGGTATTAGAATTTGAAGAGGCAGCATTTAACGGTGAGGAAGGCAAAGTGTATCCTGAAGTCGTTAAAACAGACCACGGTTACCATATTATAAAGACAGTGGAAAAACAAAAAGCTTCAGATGATGAAATGAAAGCAGCTTTTGAAGAAAATCAAAAAGCGGAATATATAAATGGTGAAATCGAAGAGTGGATTACAAGTGCTGAAGTAGAAAAAACAAAGCTATATGAAACTATAACGCTTAAAAAAGCAGAACAGCCAAAACAAGAAGAACAAGAAGAGCAAGAAGAGCCAACAACAGAAGAGTAATTAATTTACTTACAATCATATTGTGGGAAATATATCATTAAAGGCGCATATAACATGGAGTTATATGCGTCTTTAATGATATATTTCCCACTTTTTATGTAATAGATGAATATTAAAGAAATTTATGTACATAATATAATTGAAATGAGAAAGTTTTACATCATGAGAAGAAAGACATAAGGA
>CAYUEJ010000036.1:2823-10331 GCA_964442565.1 uncultured Candidatus Epulonipiscium sp. | reverse complement strand
TTCTGCCTTTCCACAACCTGCTAATGCTGACATCCCTAACATACTTGCTAATAACAATGCGAATACTTTTTTCATAATAAACCTCCTCATTTTTATGTATCAATTTAACTTTATATAAAAGTCCTAACCTAAGACTTTAATACCAACTTAACTTATTCTTCTAAAGCTTTTACATATCTTTGTGTAATCTCCCTTGGTCTTGTAATAGCGGTTCCTACAACTACTGAAAAGACTCCTTGCTCTACAGCCTTTTTCATTTGCTCTGGTGACCATATCCCACCTTCTGCTATAATTGGGGCACTTACCTTGTTTACAAGTTCCTGCATCATATTATAATCTGGAAGTTCTACTTCCTTTGTATACGGTGTATAGCCACTCATTGTTGTCCCAATAATATCAAAGCCTAATTCTGCTGCCTTAATCCCCTCTTCTACAGTAGAGCAATCTGCCATAAATAGTTGATCTGGGTATTTCTCTCTTACTGCTTTAAAGAATTCTTCAAAGGTTATCCCGCCAGGTCTTAGACGGTTTGTTCCATCTGTAGCTATAATATCAACCCCTACACTAACTAATGCATCTATTTCTTCTAATGTAGGTGTTATGTATACATTACTATTTTCATATTCATGCTTTATTAACCCAATAATTGGTAGGCTCACAGTTTCTTTAATTTCTTTAATATCTTCTGTTCCATTTGCCCTTATTCCTACTGCGCCACCTTGCATAGCAGCATATGCCATACGGGACATAATATACGAACTATGTAAAGGTTCACTTTCTAATGCCTGACAAGATACTATAAGACCACTTTTTATTTTATTCAATATATCTTGTTTTCCCACTCCCTCACCTCTCTCTTTTGGTTATTTTTTTTGCTTAAGGTTATTATAGCCTAATAAATAATTCTTTTCAAGTATTTTTATAAAAAAAATATTTTTTCTTTTATATTGATATTGTATAATTAAGATGATATACTCTTACATATGGTAGTAAACTTCAATATACTTTTTTAAAAGGAGATGTTTTTATGTCAGATGATACATCAATTTTCAAGGGAATTACTGTCGCATTTAATGCTTGCTATGATAAGGATGGAAAAGTAGACCTTAATGCTGTTAAGAACGCTGCAAACTGGTATAAGGATATAGGTGTAAAAGGCCTATATGTATGTGGTAGCACTGGTGAAGGGTTTCTTATGGATCAAGATGAGAGAAAACAAACTGTAGCTGCTGTTATGGATGCAGTTGGTGGAGATATGAGTATTATAGTCCATGTTGGTGCTGCTGCAACTCATCATGCTGTTGATCTTGCTAAGCATGCTGAAACAGAAGGTTGCAGCGCTACTTCTGCTGTCCCTAGTGTATACTATAGGCCTTCTGAAGCTAGTATAGAAAGACACTGGAACGAAATAACTTATGCTGCAGATTTACCATTTTTCATCTACAATATTCCGCAATTAACAGGCTATAATCTTTCTATGGACTTATTTCATAAAATGATTAAAAATGAAAGAGTTGTTGGTATTAAGAATTCATCAGAATCAACAGAGCAAATTTTAACCTTCAAAGAAGCTGGGGGCGAGGATTTTATAGTTCTTAATGGACCTGATGAACAATATTTGGCAGGTAGAATGATGGGGGCAGATGGTGGAATTGGTGGTACATATGGAACCATGCCTGAACTTTACCTAAGACTTGAAAGGTGTATTAGCACCGGGGAGTTTGAACAAGCTAAGAAGTGGCAAATTATTATTACTGGCCTTATTAAGCGCTTAGTTTCATTCCCTTCCATGTATGGTGCATCAAAAACAATAATTCGTATGCGTGGTATAGATATCGGGGACCCTAGACTTCCTTTCTTACCTGTTCCTAACGATTATCCAGGTATTAAAGAGCTCCATGACGATATTATGAAGTATACGCTACTTGCCAACTCTAATACAACCTTATAAATAACAAATTATCTGGCGCCTCCTTTCTGGTACTTTTACAACAATAGTTGTGTGTACCAAAAAGGAGGCGCCAGACTTTTAGTATAACTTATCGGATACTGCTTCAGATGTTAACTCTTTGTTTGTTTTTGATTGTTCAAAGTTATGTTTAAAATATTCCATATATAAAACATCTAGTAAATATAATTGTGATAATTTTGCTGATAAGGAACCACCTTGTAATGGACCTTCATTAGCACCACATAATAATGTAATATCCGAGTGGGCCGTTAGTGGTGATTTAATAAATCTAGTGATACATATAATCTTAGCTCCCTTACTTTTTGCTATATCTACAACCTCTATAGTATCTTTGGTAGAACCTGAGTAAGATATAGCTACTGCTACATCATTAGGAGTAAGTAGTGATGCGCGCATAGATTGCAGATGCGGGTCATTTATAAATTCCACTTTTGGGGTAATCCTCATAAATTTATTAGTAGCCTCCATTGCAGTAATCATGGAAGAACCTACACCAAAAAATATAATCCTATCCGCTTTTAATAGTAACTTCACTGCCTCATCTATCGTTTCAGTATTAATTAAATCAAAAGTTTCATTCAGAGCGCTTAGATTAGTGTTAAGGACTTTCTTTGCTACATCTAGAGTTGAATCATCTAGAGTAATTTTATCAGATAATGGTTGTGCTTCCTGAGTATCTGATGTAAGCCCCTGGGCAAGCATCATCTTAAAATCTTGATAACCCTTAAGATTTAGTGTTTTACAAAATCTAAATACACTAGTATCTCCCACATTACACTTATCTGCTAGGTCGGTAATCGACATATATAATACTTCTTTTGGATTATTTAATACAAACTCCCCAACCTTTTTTTCTGCCCTTGTAAAATTATTAAACTGCAATCTTATCTGTGTAAAAATATCTATGTCCATAATACATTCTCCTATTAGTCGTATTTTTATTTATTTAAAACAAGATGCGTAGCTCCTAATACCCCTGCATTGTTTCCTAGCATGGCTTTTTTTATTTCTATCTGCGAATAACTTATCATTATTTTATCAAATAACCTATTATTAATCTCTTGTATTATATAATCCTGTTCTAAAATACCACCGCCTAAAATCAAACAATTTGGATTAAATATATGTACTAATGACCTTAATCCTAAAATTATTTCATCAATCCAATTATTAATAATTTGTGTTACTTTATCATTCCCGTTTTGCATTTCTTCAAATATAATTCTGCCATTATTTAAATTAGGGTCATATTTCATACATTCCCTTACTAATGCTGTTGTGGAGGCGTACTGCTCATAGCATCCTTTTTGCCCACATCCACACTCTAGTCCATCCGGATGAGTTATGATATGCCCAAACTCTCCTGCTACCCCCTTACTCCCGCCGTATATTTTATTGTTAATAACAATAGCCCCGCCTACACCTGTGCCATATGTTAAGCATAAAAAATCCCTATCCTCTTTAGCCGCGCCGTAATTAGCTTCTCCTAAAGCCGCTGCATTAACATCGTTTTCTACAGCTACTGGTACTCCAAATTCTTCCGCTATAATTTTACCTAACTCCATACCAGTATAATTAGGAACATTTTCATTAGCAAATACAATAGTTCCAGTAACTGAATTCACCTGCCCTGTTGTGCTTATGCCAATTCTTTCATAATCTTTGTATAAAGATATTATCTCACATGCCCTGTTTAAGATATGAGGACCACCTTTTTTACCCTCTGATGGATACTCACTGCTTTCTATTATATTTCCGTCTGATGTAACTTTTGCTACTTTAATTGATGTTCCGCCTATGTCTAAGGCTAATATGTTCACTTTAATCACTCCTTGTATAATGAATGTAACATCACCCTACTTACTAGTATACACCTTGGAATATTTTTTTCAATATGTAAAAATAATAAAATTTTATTTCCTTCCTTGTTTAAGTTTTTTAAGTTACAAAAAAACCCCACGTAGCTTTTATCTACTTAGGGGTTTGCATTATTCAAATTCTACTGTTCCTTGTAGCCAACATGTACCAAGAAATCTCATTCCTACATAAGGCTGCCCTATTAAGTCTTCCTTATTTATTATAATTTCGATACACATACCATTTATGTCAATATACATCCAGTACATTTGTTCTCTTGTCTTATTATTTTGTTTAGTTCCTATTTCTTTAATTGTGCCAAGTACTGCGTATGTAGCTTCGTTAATAGTCTCAGGAAGCAGATATCCATCCATTACCGTCAGGAAATCTTCGTGACGAAGTCTTTGCTTTAAAATCTCGTCTAATTCCTCTTCTTCTTTTTGTAAAATTTCAATTGCTTCTATATCTCCAGATTTTGCTCTTTCTAACATTGTACGCATATATTTTCGTTCGGTATGTTCATACTCCACATCATCTTCATCTTTTTCAATAGGTAGCACTATGGTTCCTTCATTTGCTATACCTACAATTTTTATTCCTGTATAATCAACAGCATCATCTTCCATACAATCTAGGTATTCTATTACATTTTGTAAACAAAATATAATTTCCATGCCTGTACCTACATCCTCACATATGGCATAGTACAAGAAACCATAACCTGTCTCTTCTATCTCTAGGTCCTGTACCTCTAGCTCATACATTGCTTCAACGTATGGTTCACATTCTTCTATACGAATCCTAGGCTTTTTCCCTTCTTGATATATATCTCCATCTATATCTTCATCCCATTCCCCTAAAGCCGCCCTAACAAGTATATATATATTTTCACCGTATTCCTTGTGATACTCAGCAATAATCTTATCATCTTCATACTGTCGCATGAATGTGCGGGAAGGTTCATTTAATACATCTGCTACAAGATTCTCCCACGCTTCTTCACCCCTAATACCTGCAAACCCTATTGCATTCACTATAGAACCCATATGTAACCCCCTTTTTTTCTAATGGTATTTTATTTATAATTATCCCATAAATCTATACCTTTTACAAGCTATTGTCAATATGTATATAATGTAATTTTATATTCCTATTTGATTTTTTCTACCCTTATGCATATACTTAATAATGAGCCAATTTTTATTTATTAATTATTTTTAGGAGGTATATATGAATAATTATAAGTTAGGTAAAAAGGTATCTTTTTATACTATTATTGTTAATATTGTTTTGGGCATATTTAAAATAATCGCTGGAATATTAGGTAAAAGTAGTGCTATGATTGCTGATGGTATACATACCGCATCAGATGTTATTACAACTATTATTGTAATTATCGGTCTTTCTATTGCAAGCAAAGAGGCTGATAAGGATCATCCTTATGGCCACGAAAAGTTTGAATCAGCTATGGCAAAACTGATAAGCATGCTATTATTTGCTACTGGATTATATCTAGGCTATCAAGGAATTCTTGCCTTAATCCAAGGCGAGTACACCCGTCCTGGGAATATCGCTTTATTTGCTGCCGCATTATCTATTATAGTTAAAGAAGGAATGTATCATTATACTATTAATGCTGCACACAAAATTAAAAGTACTTCTATGGAAGCTGATGCTTGGCATCACCGTAGTGATGCATTTACATCTATAGGTACCTTTTTGGGTATTTTAGGCGCAAAATTTGGATTAACATTTCTTGATCCTCTAGCTGCCGTTATTGTAAGTATTTTTGTTATGAAAGTAGGGGTAGATTTATATCTTAAATCTATTAATGAACTAGTTGATAAGTCAGCAGATAGCAAAACCCTTGAAAAAATCCGAACCCTTACCTTATCAACAGAAGGGGTAGAAGAAGTAAGGGATTTAAAAACCCGTGTTTTCGGTAATCGTATTTTTGTAGATCTTGAAATTTCTGTTGATCGGAACTTGTCCGTAGAAGAGGGACACCTTATTGCCGAAAATGTTCATGATAGTATTGAAAAAAATATTCCTAAAGTTAAACATTGTATGGTTCATGTAGAACCTTTTTAAAACTCCATAGCTGGTGAGTTCATATCAAGGCTTCTAAATATGAAGCCTTTTTTTGTTAGGCCTTCTATTATTTCAGGTAGTGCATCTACAGTAGTTGTTTTAGCAGGTGCATCATGCATTAAGACAACTGCTTTATTTGTATAATCAGCACCACTTAAAACAGACCTGACTATTACATCCTTGCTCTGTTTGTTTTTTGACGCATCTTGGGAGTCTACATTCCAATCAAAATATCTATATCCCCCGTCTTTAACTGCTTTTGTCATAACATCCATGATGCCCTTACCACCCGCATGCCTACTAACAGTGTTGTTGGATCCTCCTGGGAATCTTATAAGTTTAGTGCGCTCTCCAGCTACCTCTTCTAATAAGTCATTTAATTTTTCAATATCTGCAAAGAATGTATCTGGGGATTTATAAATAGCATTATAGTCATGTCCATATGTGTGATTTCCTAATGCATGTCCCTCATCTACAATACGCTTATAAGTATCCTTCATCTCATTATTTGCCACTACAAAAAATGTAGCCTTGATATCTTTTTCTTTTAAGATATCAAGGATTTTGGGTGTATTGCCTGATGGTCCATCATCAAATGTTAAGTAGGCAACCTTTAAATCGGCTTCCTTTTCATTTTGTTTCTTGCTCAGATTTTGAAGCTCTAACTCTTTAACTTCTTCCTTTAGCTCTTCCATTTCTTTATTTGCTTCTTCAAATTGTTTCTCTAACTCTTCAATGGTTTTTTGCAATTCTTCGTTTTGCTGTTTCTCAATTTGTAATTTCTTATCTACTTTTTGAACCTCGTTAGCCTTTGCCTGTATTGCCCATAACATAGTAGCAGATAATGCTAAAAATATTAATATAACTGTAATAAATATACTTACTTTAATTCCTTTTTTCCTTGGTCTTCTCCTTGATTCCACTTTAAATCACCTTTCATATTTACCTATCTTATTATCCTAAAAGATTTACAATCCTTTGTTTGTATTTATAAAAATCATCTACACCCTTTTCTATAAGTGTATCTGTTGTTTTCACATCACCTATACCTAAGTTACCCTTTATTTCAAAATTAATACGTAGGTAGTTATCTTTATCCATAATCGTATCTAGGTACTTCTCTATGCTAAATGATTGCATATTAAATATAATATCTATAAAACCTAGCCCCCATCTAGCTGCTCCCCACTCTTTTTCTGCTAACTCCATAGGATAATGTTTCACATTAATCCCTGTCCCTATAGACAAAAGTCTTATTTTATATCTTTTAATATCAATATTATGCCCAAGAACCTCTACTAAAGCTGCTAGTGCTGGATTGTTTGCCCATAAACCACCATCTGCTAATAGCTGATTATTATGCTCAACAGGGTTAAAGTAAACCGGGGCTGAGCAGGATGCTAACACTGCTTCTGATAATCTTACATTTATATCTCTTGATAGCCTTTCATGGTATAAAGATTTAAAAACCCAGGGCATCCCTTCTGATACATTTGTAGCTGTAATCATAAGCCTTGTCTCCACTTCATTAAATGTCTTATCCTCAAATACTTCATCAAAAAATTTCATCTATCATCCCTACAAATCT
>CAYUEJ010000036.1:0-2813 GCA_964442565.1 uncultured Candidatus Epulonipiscium sp. | reverse complement strand
TCAACACTATATTATCATATTTAGGGGTTATAATTCCACTCCAAAAGGGCCTTTTAAATATAAGGCCCCCCTGATTCTTATACATCTCTAATATTCTACTTGCCGGCATACCTATGGCAAGGGCTGCTGCAATAATTGCCCCAGTACTAGTCCCGGTAATTAAATCAAACTCATCTATAAAGTCAATGCCTAGCTCCTCCTGCATCCTATCAATGATAGCCGCAGCATAAACCCCTCTTATCCCCCCACCGTCAATACTCAAAATATTAAAAGTCTCCCGGCGCATACTATCCCCCCATGAATACCATATAGTCACCTACTATATTCATATTCACCAGGGGTGGTTAGGTATGTCTAACGCGGCAACAGCCCTTAACTAACCACCGATCCATCTTTAATGTCTTCAAGTGGCCCAACCGCAACCAACTTGCCATCATCATCAGTAGCACATAAAACCATACCCTCTGATAGTAATCCACGAAGCTTAACTGGTTTTAAGTTTGTTACTACAACAACCTTCTTACCTACAAACTCCTCTGGCTTATAGTGCTGAGCTATACCTGATACGATCTGGCGTACTTCATCACCTATTCTAATCTTGGATACTAATAGTCTATCCGCCTTAGGGACAGGTTCACATTCTATAACCTCACCTATCTTGAGCTCTGATTTAAAGAACTCATCGATAGTAATTTCTTTAACTTCCTTAACCTCTTCAACCTTTTTAGTTTTTACAACCTTTTCCTCTTTAGCTTCCTTAACGTTAACTTCAAGCTCCGCCAATTCTTTCTTAATGTCAATACGTGGGAAGATTATATCTCCTTTTTTTGCAGTAAGAGTTTTAGAGATTTTACCCCATTCTTTAATGGAATCCCATGTAGTAAGGTCTCCTTCTTCCACTCCAAGCTGCTCCCATACCTTAGTTGGTGTTTGGGGCATAAATGGCTGAATCATAACGCTTACAATTCTAATACCCTCTGCTAGTGTATAAAGAACGTTTGCTAGTTTTGGATTGTTAGCTACATCCTTAGATAATACCCAAGGTGTTGTCTCATCAATATATTTGTTAAGCCTTCTTACTATAGTCCATATATCGTTTAAGGCATCATTAAATAACATTTTCTCCATATGAGATTCTGCTTTATTAATAGCCTGTGTTACTAAGTCTTGTACCTGTATATCCAACTCATTAGACTCCTGCTCTGCTGGTAATGTTCCATCAAAGTATTTTTCTATCATGGCTACTGTACGTGATACTAGATTACCAAAATCATTGGCAAGGTCTGAGTTCATACGAGTAATAAGGGCCTCATTAGTAAAGTTACCGTCTTGTCCAAAGGCAATTTCTCTTAAGAGGAAATAACGAATAGCATCGCTTCCATATCTATCTACTAATACCTTAGGGTCCACTACATTCCCTACAGATTTACTCATCTTGCCACCATCAATAACAAGCCATCCATGCCCAAATATTTGTTTAGGTAATGGTATATCTAAAGCCATTAAAAGTGCTGGCCATATAATACTATGGAATCTTACAATTTCTTTACCAACTAAATGCACATCTGCTGGCCAGTATTTTGTATATTTATCATCGTTTTCAGTTAGGTAACCTAGGGCCGATATATAGTTTGATAAAGCATCTATCCAAACATATACTACATGACCAGGGTCAAATTCTACTGGAATACCCCATTTAAAGGATGTCCTAGATACACATAAATCTTCAAGACCAGGTAGTAAAAAATTATTTAACATTTCATTTTTTCTTGATTCTGGCTTGATAAAATCTGGGTTATCATTAATATGCTTAATAAGCTCATCTTGATACTTTGATAACTTAAAAAAGTATGACTCTTCCTTAACTTCTTCAACAGGTCTATTACAATCTGGGCACATCCCATCAACTAATTGATGCTCCGTAAAGAAAGTTTCACAAGGTGTACAATATAAGCCTTCATATGAGCTCTTATAAATATCACCTTTATCATATAAAATCTTAAATATCTTTTGGACTGTTTCCTTATGGTCATTATCTGTTGTACGAATAAACTGGTCATATGTTATATCCATGCTTTCCCATAGCTCTTTTATCCAGTCTACAATATTATCTACAAACTCTATCGGTGATACTCCTGCTTCTTTTGCAGACCTTTCAATTTTTTGGCCATGCTCGTCAGTTCCTGTAAGGAACATTACATCATATCCACGTAGTCTTTTATATCTTGCCATAGCATCTGCTGCTACTGTTGTATAAGAATGTCCTATATGCAGTTTATTACTCGGATAATAAATCGGTGTTGTAATGTAATACGTTGGTTTACTCATTAAATTGCCTCCTATATATATAAACAAACTTCTAATTACTCACTATTATACAATCTTCATCTACAAAAGCAAAGTAATAAAATTATTTTCCCAATTTTATTGCTTTCCCCCACAGATAATGTATAATTATAGTGAGGAAGGTTTTAAATTTTTAAGTATAGTTAAACTTATAACAAAAAGGAAAGAGGTTGAATAATAATATGCCAAAAATTGATTTAAGTAAGTACGGTATTTCTGGAACAACCGAAATTGTGCACAATCCTTCTTACGAACAACTGTTTAAAGAAGAGACAAACCCAGAACTTGTAGGGTTTGAAAAAGGACAAGAAAGTGAACTTGGTGCTGTTAACGTAATGACCGGTGTATACACAGGGCGTTCACCTAAAGATAAGTTTACAGTTATGGATGAAAACTCAAAAGACACTATCTGGTGGACTTCAGATGAGTTCAAGAATGATAACAAGCCAGTTACAACAGAAACATGG
>CAYUEJ010000035.1:0-10361 GCA_964442565.1 uncultured Candidatus Epulonipiscium sp. | reverse complement strand
TATTATCATAGCCATAGCAATTACCACATTTATAACAAGGGTAATCCCTTTTATACTTTTTCCAGATAATAAGGAAACACCTAAGTTTGTGACCTACTTAGGCAACGTGTTACCTTACTCAGCTATAGGAATGTTAGTTATTTATTGCTTAAAAGATGTACCCTTTAGGAAAACACCTTTTGCTTTACCAGAGCTTATTTCAATTCTAGTCATAATTGTATTACATAAGTGGAAAAAGAATACTTTAATTAGTATTGCTGGTGGGACTATTTTATATATGGTTATGGTACAGGGGATTATATAGACCGGGTAATGACCTTGTTGGCATCACGGGTCATTCGTTTTAGATCATCTTGGGTTAGCTCTATATGAGCAGCCTGAAGATTTTCTTCTATATGATGAAGTTTTCTAGCTCCTATTAATACGTTCATTTGATGGCTTTGCATTGTGGTCCACCTAATAACCAGATTGCCCAGAGAGCAGTTATATTTAGTCCCTAGATCTTCCCAGCCCGTAAGCATATTAGCCACAAGCTGTTGATTTTCTAAAGTCCACCATTTTTTATTGTCTCTAGCATCACCGGAAGTAGGGACATGATCTGGCTTAATATTCCCGGTTAAAAGTCCACGCTCAATAGGAGAATAAGCTTGAACCGTTATATTGTTTGTTTCACAAAATGGAATGATTTCTTCTTCTAGTTTTCGATCTAGCATACTATACTTTTCCTGGATCACATCTAGTTGTCCATATTTTACATATTCCTTCAGATCATTTAAGGAGCTATTAGAAGCACCGATGGCACGGATTTTACCTTCTCTTTTCATTCTTGTAAGCTCATACATAGTCTCTTCAATAGGGATAATATTACTTTGCCCATGAGTGTAATAAACATCTATATAATCTGTATTTAACCGTTTAAGACTATATTCCAAATCTCTTCTGATTCCTTCAGGAGATAAGTCTTTGTAAACATTATGTCCGTCCCTTGAAAAATGTTTTAAACCTTTTTCGTTATACCACTGAAGACCAGCTTTTGTAGAAATAAGAACCTGATTTCGGCGGTCTTTTATAGCCTTTCCTACAATCTCCTCACTATGGCCAAAGCCGTACACAGGGGCTGTATCAATCCAGTTAATACCTTGATCTAGTGCGTGGTGTATAACCTCTATAGATGTCCTATCATCATTTTTACCCCACCATGAGCCACCACCAATGGCAAAGGCTCCTAGGGATAAAACAGAAGCACCTAAATCTGACTTTCCGATTCTCCTGATTTCCATTGATTCACAACCTTTCTACATTATTTGTTTATTTTTTCAATGAGATTATTGATATCTTGGGTCATTCTTTTAAGTTCTGATTTATCTAAATCAATATGAGCAGCCTGAAGGTTCTCCTTAACATGTTCAGGTTTTCTGGCACCAATGAGTACGTTAATATGCTCGCTTTGCATAACTGTCCATTTAATCACAAGGTTTCCGACAGTTGTATTATACTTATCAGCTAGATCTTGCCAATTATTAAGTGTTTCATTAACAAGGGTGATGTTTTTGGGTAACCATATTTTTTTCTTATCTCTTACGGAACCTGGCTCAATTTCATAATCAGGGGATATTTTACCTGTTAATAGGCCTTGCTCAATAGGAGAGTAGGTTTGAAGGGTTATATTATTAGCCTCACAAAAGGGCAATATTTCAGCTTCAATTCTTCGGTCTAACATACTATATTTCTCTTGTATTACATCAAGCTGACCAAAGGAAGTATATTCTTTCAGATTATCTAGAGAAACATTAGATGCCCCAATAGCTCTGATTTTACCTTCTTTTTTCATTTTAAGAAGTTCATACATGGTTTCTTCAATGGGTGTAAAAGCAGGAGGGATACTTTGCCAGTGAGTATAATAAATATCAATGTAATCTGTGCCTAAGCGCCTTAAGCTGTATTCTAAATCCCTTCTGATACTTGCTGGTGATAAATCTTTGAACACATTATGCCCATCCCTTGAAAAGTAGGTCGAGCCTTTTTGATCATACCACTGAAGACCACACTTTGTGGAAACAATAACATCATTTCTTCTACCCTTAATAGCTTTCCCCACAACTTCTTCACTATGGCTAAAACCATATACAGGTGCTGTATCAATCCAGTTAACACCTAAGTCAAGAGCGGCATGTATAGCCTTAATGGACCTTAGATCGTCATTCTCGCCCCACCATGAACCGCCACCTATAGCCCATGTACCCATGGATAAAATTGCTGCATCTAAATCTGATTTTCCTATTTTTCTAGTTTTCATCGATTACACATCCTTTATAATTAATGTTTATATAATTTATATATTTACTTAATTATATACGTTTAGGGGAGATGACGCAATCTGGTGGGGGGGATAATTGGGTGTTGGTAATTATTCGGTGAAGAGTGTATAATTAGGGAAGATGATGTTTATAGTATAAGTGATAGTTTAGAATAGGAGAGATAAAATGTCATTTCAAAAGATAGATAAAGAGGAAGCACAGGCACCGCAAGGAAGAGAGTGTATCTTAATTTATGGTTTTGGGGGTAAAGACCTTCAAATTATTAAGGGATACTGCGATATGATTGGCATTAGAGATATTATTGAAGTTAAGCAGGATATGCTTGATGTTAAAATCCAAGATATTCTTGAAGACAATATTACAAGGGGCGAATCAGAGCCGGGACCTAAAGAGCGTGCCATTGTATTTAATGCTTTCTCTGGGAAAAAACTAAATACATTTATCGGAAACTTTAAAAGTACTGGTATTGCCCAGCCTTTGCTTGCAACTGTAACGGCTACATCTGTAGGATGGAAGTTCAGAGATCTTGTGGCGGAACTACAAAGTGAAAGAGCAGCGATTGCTAAAAGTACTCAAGCACTTAATGATGATCATCATGAGGATGCGAAATAAATAAGTAACAGACCATCCTAATTATGATAAGGCACTTGAAGAGGCAAGAAAATTAGCTTAACAAAAAATAGCAATAAAAATGCCAAGGCGTATACGCTTTGGCATTTTTAT
This sequence comes from uncultured Candidatus Epulonipiscium sp., assembly GCA_964442565.1. Lineage (GTDB taxonomy): Bacteria > Bacillota > Clostridia > Lachnospirales > Cellulosilyticaceae > JAAYSX01. Next base: position 7,320 of record CAYUEJ010000035.1, on the reverse strand, counting down.
TGCTATTAAAAGGACCTAACTAATGCTATAATTAAATTAAAAGCCATAGGAGGATTAACATGAGAAATCCCATTTAAATTATAACCCTACCTTACAAAACTAGAATTGCTATTACAAAAAAGTTTGGAGGGTTTAAAATTGGATTATAAAAAAGTAAATATATTTTTATTGTATGGGATTGCTCTATTTCAAGGAATGGTGTTCTATGGACCTATTGCTACCTTATATCGCCAAGCCCATGGACTTACCATGCTTCATATTGGGCTAATTGAAAGTATTTCTTTAATGCTTATGATAATATTAGAAGTGCCATGGGGCTTTATCGCCGATAAAATAGGTTATAAAAGAACCATGGTCATCTGTAATGTGCTCTATTTTATATCTAAACTAGTGTTTTGGAAAGCCACTGGATTCTCGTTCTTTTTGATAGAACGGCTTATGTTATCAGTGATATTATCGGGTATTTCAGGATGTGATACCGCTTATTTGTACTTAGCCACTCCCAAGGACCAAGGTGAAAAAGTATTTGGCACCTATATGGCAATGGGGACCATAGGGTTAATGTTAGCGTCAATCATATTTTCTGTTGTTGTAAAAGATAACTATGAGTTGTCTGCTTTTTTAACAGTGATTTCCTACAGTATAGCCATGGTTATGTCACTATTTTTAATAGATATAAAGCCAAAAGCAATAGAGCGGATACAATATAAGAAACAGCTAAATGTTATTAAATCCTCTCTTGTAGAGAATAAACAGTTTATCCTGTTTTTACTTGCTAGTGGGCTACTGATAGAATGTAATCAAACCATTACAGTTTTCCTGAATCAACTACAATATTTACGGTCAGGAATATTACCAGAGCATATGGGATATATCTATATATTAGTCACGGCTTCAGGCCTATTATCAGCCTATGCCTATAAGGTGACAGGGTGGTTGGGCGAAACGAAAACAATTAGGATTTTATTTTGTGTGGCAGGTGTAGCTTGTATTTCTATGGCAATCTGGGCAAAACCGCTTATTTCAGTGTTAAGCATCGTCATGTTAAGAGTGGCAATCTCTCTTTTTATGCCGATCTTGGTCAATATCCAAAATAGGCAAATAAAAATACAAGAGCGTGCCACAATACTGTCTTTTTATTCGATTTTTATCAATGGGATTGCCATAGCTACAAACTTAATATTTGGGGAAATAGCTGATATAGGAGTTGAATATGCTATGGTAGTAGGAGGCGTATTTTGTTTTATAGGGCTAATTTTATACATCATTTGGGAGGGGAAGAATAATGACAAACACATTTATATATGATACTCATATTGGTAAAGTTGGAATTAGGGATAACGGGCATAGCATTACAGAGCTTTATTTTGTTAAAGACCCAGATGCTGAGATTCTAGCGATAAATGAAACACTATTAATTAAAGAGGCAGCAAGGCAGTTGCAAGAATATTTTGAAGGGCACCGAAAGGATTTTGCTCTTCCTTTAGACCCTAAGGGGACCCAGTTTCAAAAAGATGTATGGAAAGCTTTAGGGATGATTCCATACGGTCAGACATGTAGTTATAAGCAGATTGCGGAGAAAGTCGGTTCACCTAAGGCATATAGGGCCGTTGGCATGGCGAATAATAAAAATCCTATCTCCATTATCATTCCATGTCACCGTGTTATAGGAGCTAATGGCAAAATGGTCGGGTATGGCGGAGGTCTCCACATAAAAGAATACCTTTTGGCGCTGGAGGGTGGAGCTAATCTGGCCTGAGCGTAGGTTAGGTGTGATGTGTCTAAGTGAGCATACTTTTGGCCAGCGGCTAATATGATGTGGGGAGGGCGTAGGTTAGGTGTGATGTGTCCCAGCGAGCATCCTTTTGGCCAGTGGCCAACAGATGCGAGACGGGACACATCACACCTATTTACAAGCCCCCCCACCTATGGTATTATGATATGATGTGTGTTCGAGACCTTCCACACGTAAAACAAAACTAAAGGAGGAAATTAATATGAAAAAAGGTGTGGGTTTTATGACCCAGGCTGCCATGATAGCGGCTATTTATGTAGTTTTAGTATTTGTATTTGCACCAATAAGCTTTGGGCCAGTACAAATAAGAGTTGCTGAGGCACTTACAATATTGCCATTTTTTACACCAGCAGCAGTTCCAGGAGTTTTTTTAGGGTGCCTTATTGGCAACTTATTAAGCCCAGGAATGATTGTTTTAGACATTGTATTTGGGAGCTTAGCAACCTTGGTTGCAGGGATTATTTCTTATAAACTCAGAGGTAATAAATACTTAGTGCCAATACCACCAATCCTTGTGAATATGATTGTAGTTCCGTACGTTCTAAAATACGGATACGGTGTGCCATTGCCATTATTTTTAAGTGCCATAGCGGTTGGAGTAGGTCAAATAGTTAGCTGCTACGGACTTGGGCTTATACTTATTCAAGTACTGGAGAAATATAAAAGTAAAATATTTGTTTAACAAGCTTAGACTACAAAACCCTGCCAGTATTGCATTGGTGGGGTTTACTATATATAGGCCTATGATATAATACAAGAGAGGCTAAATATAATAGAAAAACTAATATTATGTAATGTAGAGGAGGGGCTTATGTATAAGTCATATGGGGTACTAGTAGGGTTTTTAATTGCTATTATGGTAATGATAAACGGAACCTTAGCTAGTTTTTACGGAGATTATGCAGCAACATTAATTATTCATATTATAGGGCTTATTATAGTTTTAATAATACTTGTATCTAAAAAAGAAAAAATAAGGTTCAGTAAAAACATACCAATATACTTGTATGCTGGTGGGGCTGTAGGTGCATTTATGACCATATTTAACAATATGTGTTTTAGTAATCTTGGGGTGTCCTTGACCCTAGCTTTAGGACTAGTTGGTCAGCTGCTAGCTTCAGCTATTATTGACCATTTTGGTCTATTTGGATTAAATGTAGACAAATTTAAAAAAGAAAAAATACTAGGATTTGCAATTATATTGGCAGGAATAACCATTATGGTTATTTATTAAGGAGGGGCTTATGTATATCATTATCGCACTAATGACAGGGAGTTTGGTTATTTTGTCTATGATTATGAATTCGCGTGTAGGGGATGAAATAGGTCTTTTTCAAGGCGTATTTGTTAATTATGTACTGGGTGTAGTTGTATCTGCAATAATACTTTCATTTAATTTAAACACAATTAATCTATCAGGTAACGTACCATTATGGGCATACCTTGGTGGGGTAATAGGGGTCGTAATTGTAGCCATCTCAAATATACTAATTCCCAAAATACCGACCATATATACAACCTTATTAATTTTCATTGGACAATTATTTACTGGTATGATAATTGACCTATTAACTAAAGTAGATATTTCAAAGGGGAAGATTATAGGAGGAATACTAATTTGTGTGGGTCTTTTTTATAATCTAATAATTGATAAGAGAAGTGGCCTATAATTCCTTTTTGGGGCACGCAACTCCCGTTGAAAAGCCCCAAAAAGGAATTATAGGCCATAGGGTAGTGTTGGTATGATTGTAGGATATTTACTTAATAAGTGAAGATAAGGTCTTAAATTCGGGTGTGCCAGCTGCCTTTAATAAGTCGAAAACAATAGTTTCTGTGTTAGTGACTACAGCCCCCATATTTTCGATGAGCTGTAAACCATTTAGATAGTTATCCTTTTTACGAGAGCAAACAGCATCTGAGGTAAGGAATACTTCATAACCCTTATCAAGCAAATCTCTTATAGTTTGGAAAATGCAAATATGGGTTTCCATACCAGTGATAATAATTTTCTTCTTATCTAGCTCTTGAAGTGTTTTTGCTACTTCATCAGTATAAGCGGTAAAGCTGTTTTTTTCGAATACATATTTAGGGTCAATATTTTCCCTAAGCTCAAGAACTGTGCTACCAAGCCCTCTTGGGTATTGTTCGGTTGTTAAAATTGGCATGCCAAGTTCTTTAGCACTTGATATTAGTATGTTGGTATTTTTAATTACCTTATCAGCAATCTTAGTCTTCATTGCAGGTACTAACCTATCTTGAATATCAATAACCATTAGTACGGATTGGTCTTTATCTAAAACAAACTTGTTCATAAACTCCTCCTTATAAGCCTTTATCTGTATGTTATTATTTTTAAAATATATATTTAGTATAGCATATTATAAGTTGTGGGAGCAAATGCTAAGGAGGAGGAAAAGAGGTGGAATATGAATATATTAGTTAGTGCCTGTCTTTTAGGAGTGAATTGTAGGTATGATGGCACGGGGGAGTTAAACAAGGAGTTAAAGTCTAAGATAGGGGAACATAATCTTATCCCCATATGCCCAGAGCAGCTAGGAGGGATGGAAACTCCTAGAAATCCATCTGAGCGTGTAGGGGATAGGTTTATTTCTGTAACAGGTGAAGATGTTACAGAAAATTTTACAAGAGGGGCATATGAGACTCTTAAAATTGCCAAACTATACGGATGCAGTTTAGCAATTTTAAAGGAGCGTAGCCCGTCTTGTGGATATGGCAAGATATATGACGGTACATTTTCGGGGACATTAACTACCGGTAATGGGATAACAGCAGGGCTGCTAGCCACCCAGGGTATAAGAGTTATAGGTGAATCTAAAATTAAGACATTGCTCTAAGGAAGAATATTCCCGGCGGCCCTATAGATTTCATACCACTGCTCCCGTGTTAGATTAACACTAGATGCCTTGCAAATATCTTTTAACCTTTGGACATTGGTGGTTCCTACGATAGGCTGCATATTAGCAGGGTGTCTCATAATCCACGCTATTGCAACCGCGCTATTTGTAACACCGCATTCACTTGCAATTCTATCAATTACCCGGTTTAGCTTAGGGAACTTATCATTATCTAAAAACACCCCATCAAAAAATCCATATTGGAAGGGAGACCATGGTTGTATTGTGATGTCATTTAGCCTACAATAGTCTAGGATACTTCCGTCCCTGTCAATTGCAGAGTCCACATTCATATTGACATTAATACCAGAATTAATCATCCCGGAATGGGCAATACTAAACTGAAGTTGGTTAGCAATAAGCTTTTGCTTTACATATTTTTGCAAAAGTTCTATTTGCATTGGGTTTTGGTTGCTTACTCCAAAGTGGCGAACCTTACCACTTTCATGTAGAATATCAAAAGCGCTGGCAACTTCTTCAGGTTCCACCAAAGTATCGGGTCTATGAAGCAAAAGAACATCAAGGTAGTCAGTATTTAGTCTTTTTAAAATTTCATCAACAGAATTTAGGATATGTTCCTTAGAAAAGTCAAAAAAGCCTTTTCTAATACCGCATTTTGATTGAATCAACATCTTATCTCTGAGGGATGGATTATTGTTAAGTGTCTTTGAAAAAATTATTTCAGATTTACCTGCACCATAGATATCAGCATGATCGAAAAAGTTAATACCCTCATCCAATGCAGTTCGTATTAGTTTATCCGCTGCCTGAGTATCTAATTCAGCTATCCTCATACATCCTAAAGAGATTTGTGAAGCGGTTAGAGCCTTATTTCCAATATCAATATTTTTCATATGAATTCCTCCTCCTATAATATATTTATATTATACACTATCTCTGTTCGATATTGTTGTATAATAGTTGCCTTTGCGATATTATATACATATGAGAATTTATGATTTGCACTAGAATGCAGGAAGGTTAGAAAGGAATAAGTGTATGCCCACCTTAAAAGAAGAGCAACTATTAAAGATAATAGAAATATCCACCAAATTCATTGATTCTACAACAAAACAGTTAAGTAACCAGGAAATTTGTGATTATATGATTGAACTTTCAGGGGCTGAATATGTAGAATTTGATATATACGGTTATAGTGAAGATAATAAAAATATTACTGTATCAGGAACTAATAAAAATATAAAAACTAAGCAAAGCATTATTGTAGATATTGAAAAAGATAGAGTGTGCCTAGGTAAATTTGTACTTATAACGGATAAGAATAAATATCATGAAAATGAAGATATTGTGAAAATATATGCATCCCAGGTGGCTTTGTTTATAGATAATAGAAGAATTATAAAAGAATATGAAAGGTTTTTTGCCGTTAGCACAGACCTATTGTGTATGACAGATATGAGTGGAAACTTTGTCAATGTAAATGATACATGGGAAACACAACTAGGGTATCTGTCTAGGGATTTAAAATCTAAAAAATTCTTTGACCTTGTTCATTCAGAAGATGTAGAGGAGACAAGAAACATTACGGGGGATTTACGCTTAAGTAAAGAAGCAGTTAATTTTGTTAATAGGTATAGGTATTCTGATGGTAGTTATCGCTACATAGAATGGTTGCTTCAGCCCCATGATAACCTTATATACGGATCAGGTAGGGACATTACGGAGAAATATGCAAGACAAAAAGAAGTAGAAATTCTGAGCTTCCGTGATTACCTGACAGGATTGTATAATAGGAGGTATATGGAAGATGCCCTAAGGCACCTTAACACTCCAAAAAACCTACCCCTTACAATTATGGTGATAGATATTAATGGTCTAAAACTCACTAATGATGCATTTGGTCACGGTATGGGAGATAAATTAATCAAATTAGTTGCAGATATTATAAGAAATACATGTAGGCCGGATGACGTTGTAGGCCGGATGACGTTGTAGGCAGGGTGGGCGGGGATGAATTCCTTTTGTTATTACCAAACACGAGTTATGACCAGGCAAAAAAGCTTGAGGAGAGAATGTTAAAGGTAGCTGAGGGTAGGAATACGGAATCATTAATCATATCTTTTTCTGTGGGATACGCGGTAAAAACTATGGATTCACAAAACATAATTGATATTGAAAAAACAGCAGAAAAAAACATGTATCGTCACAAGGCTAAGCACGGTAAGAAGATGCGTAATGAAACAATAGAAGTAGCTCTTAGTAGTGTTTTTAGTAATGATACCACAGAGCAGGTTCATGCAGAGTGGGTATCACTGTTTTGTGAAAAGATTGCAGAAGCTATGGGTCTAAGTAACAGTCAAATATCAGATGCTAAAATAGCTGGGATTTTGCATGATATAGGTAAAATAACTGTGCCCATGGACATTCTGGATAAAACAGGAGAGCTAAGCGAAAAAGAATGGGAAGAGGTAAAAAGGCACTCTATAACAAGCTATAATATTATTAAGGGGGCAGATGAATACTCCCATTTGGCAAAAGGAGTGCTATATCAGAGCTTAGAAAACATTCAGGAACACAATTTGATTCCGAGATAGTTGAGATTTTTATAAATAAAATAATTAACAAATAAGAAAGGTATAATGAATAAAT
>CAYUEJ010000034.1:0-11053 GCA_964442565.1 uncultured Candidatus Epulonipiscium sp. | reverse complement strand
TTCTAACCAATCATTTTCTACCTGTGTATCATTATTAAGAAGAACGACATATTCTCCTTTAGACTCCCTTATACCAACATTAACTGCAGCACTAAAGCCATAATTTTTATCTAGTGGTATAAACTTCATCTGTGGGTAATTTTCTTTTACATAGCTACGACTACCATCTAAGGATCCGTTATCCACAAATATAGTTTCAAAATCTGTATATGTTTGCAGGGCAAGTGAATCTATGCATTCTTTTATAAATTTTTTTCCATTGTAGTTTGGAATAACAACTGATACCTTCACTATATACACCTCATATGTATTCTATTTAATATTTCTTTGCTGCTTTTCATCTTTTTTTCCTTTCTTTAAACATATCTTTATGTTAAAGTATAGTAAGTTACATGAAACTAGTTAATATGTTATAAGGAGTAATTTTATATGAAAAGTAAGAAAGCAATTATTTATTTCCTACCTGCAATAATAGTCACTATTATTATATTTGCCTTATCAAGCCGTAGCATTGAAGCTTCTAACGCTCAAAGTGGCCTTATTACAGAGTCGGTATTTAGCCTTTTGGGAGCAGAGGGCGGAGTTGCAACTGGCGGTAGTTTCAAGGGGATAGGCCTTGATATTATTAATCAATATATAAGAGCCCTGGCCCATGTAATAGAGTTTGGTGGACTTGGACTTATGATTATACTTGGATGCTTTTTAAATAAGCTTGCCAAAGAGCAGTACATAAAACTTACACTAACCTGGGGCCTAGTAACAGCCTTTGCAGATGAAACAATACAATTTTTTACACCTGGTCGTACAGCGGATATCTTAGATATTACCAAGGATATAATCGGTATTTTACTTGCACTTTTAGTTGCACATATAATATATTTAATTTCCCAGCGCCAAGTCAAAACTCTAGAAGCATAATGATATAATGAAGGCAGGCAAACGGTATCACCCCTTGCCTGCCTTTATTATACTACTTATTTTCAGTACTTTTCCTACCTAATAGGTAAATCATTCCAAGCAGTAGCATCATAAATGTTATTCCAGCTACTAGGGCTGTATCCTTGATTAAATAAATCCTAAAACTACTTCTATATTTAGCTTCCCTAATAGGTGTTATACTACCTTCAAATACTTCTTCAGTGTAGTAATCATCTACTGTATCTATAATACTTTCCATAGTTTTACCCATTTGATCTGATATATAAACTATGCTTTGCTCTACTTCTTGTACATAAGGTTCTATATTAGCATTTGTAGCACTTTCATTTTGCGCATTTAGATTATCAAGCAGTCCCTCATAGTACTTAACCTGCCTTCCTAATCTATTAGCCCTACTTTCAGCTAAGTTTGCATCTTTAACTAAAGTATCATACAGCGCTTCTTTATCCTTATCCTCTTCTTCTTCATCATCTTCTTCAAGATTTACAAGCTGTGTACCTGAACCTAATATAACCTTCTTATCCTTTTCATAGCTATTAGCTACATTCTTTAGGATTTGTGCTTCCTGCATGTATTTTTCATTATCTCTTTTCATCCTATGAATCATATTAGCATATACAACTGCTGATTCCTTTGAATCTTTAGTTATAACAAAACTATCTAGAAGTGCCTGAACATTACCAATCTCCACATCTTCAATTAGTTCAACTTGGGCTATTAAATCTCCAAAACTTAAAGATGTAGCTTTAGATTTGAAGTCCTTAGAAGACTGTTCCTTAGCACTTAGGTAACTTTTTATAACTTGCAGTTGACCGGTTACTAAGTCTAGGTATTCTGAGTAATCATATCTTTCAGGGTCGATTTTTGTGATTGCTGTTTCAATTGCCTGCGTATCTTTATATCTAGTTATAAAAAACTTAGTATAGCTGTCAATTACGGAGTTAACCAGTTGGTTTGCTTCACTTTTATTTATCTTCATATCCTTACTGATAGATAATGCCACTTCGTACTGTGTTGGGTGATATGTTAGGCCCCCTACCTTCTCCATTTGCATATTTTTATCCGTTGAAATGTTGGGTAATATTCTACCCATTACGTCTGATGGAACAATACCCCTTACAATCATATGACTAGCTAGTGTTTTTGTATCTATTTTATCTTCATTCCAGCCTAGTTCATCAAGGGCCATCTGAAGAACCTCTTCGCTTTTTATTACTTGAGCATCAAAGACCCCGCCTTGTGGGTTTAACCCTTGATCAACACCCTCGAAGTTAAATGATACCCTGATACTGGATTTACCTTTTATATCATCTACAAATATTCTATTACCATAGATTCCTAGAGCGCTTACAACAACTATCAGTAGAAGTGCCCATATGACTTTATTTTTAAACTCTAATATAGCTTTCATTTTGACCTCCTTGAACTATCATCCTGCAGTATACCTTTTGATAGGGCTAGCATAACACCTATCATCATTCCAAGTACTGCCGATATAGCTACCGCCATAATGAACTGTTTCACTGAATCCATAGAGTTTGATGTATATATAGCTGGTATATCCATTTTAACGCTGCCTTTGAATACTTCGCGTGTGTAATACTCATCTACAGTGTCATTAATATTCTCAAATAAACCTTTTACCCTCTCTGCTATATATTCTATGTCTGTTTCAACTTTGCCTATATAGGGTGTTATATCTACGTCTATCCCTGATTCATTTGCTTCTGTTAGTCTTGCTAGTAGTTCCTGGTACAGTTCTATGTCATACTTAAATGCATTTGCTTTATTTTCTGCTTCTACTGCATCCAAAATAAGCTGGTCATAAGCTTTGCTATTTTGTGTAATCTCCATAGCTGTTTCTAAACCATCATTTCCTAGCACTACCATGGCATCTTTTTTGTATTCTGCCGCTGCCTGTCTTAGTCCAGTCCCTTGCTGCTTATATTGATTCATCTCTAAGGTCATAGTATCGACTTTATTTGAGTAAATAGAGTACAATCTCTCTTTATTCTTACTTACAATAAATGTGTCAATTATTGCTTGCACATTATTTATTTCCACATTTTGGACAAGCTCAACCTGGGAAATAAGGTCACCAAAACTAACACCTGTTGTTTTAGATCTAAAATCAGGGGCTTCTAATTCTTTATCTTCTAAGTAGGTGTGGGCAATATTAAGCTGACCATCTACAAGCATAACGTACTCTGAGTAGTCATATCTATCAAGGTCTACTGTTGTTATAGCCGTACTTAAAACCTGCCTATCATTATATTTATTCATAAAATATTTCTTATAGTTGTTAACCATTGTCATTAAGATTTGTTCAGCTTCTTCACCATTTAAATCCATATCCTTTAAAATATGTAGGTCTATTTTATACTGCGTTGGATAATACGTCATCTCACTTAACTTCTCAAGCTGGCTTACATCCTTCTCAGCCATCTGATTAATAAGTGACATACGCTTAATAACATCCTCTGGTACAATTCCCTGAATAATTATATTCCTTCTAAGGGTCTCTGAATCAATCCCCTTAGCACCTAGACCTAGCTGGATAATTGTATCTTCTAGAACCTTCTTATTGGTGATTTCAGCAATACTAAATTCTTCACCTTCTGGGTTTAAACCCTCTTCTATTCCTTTAAAGTTAAAAGAAAGCACGGTACTTACCGTTCCTACCTGGTCTTGCATAATAAAATTATAACCACTAAAGCCTACAATTGTTACAAATAAGGCTAGTAGGATACAAAACATAATTGTCTTTTTGCCATCTATGATTTTTCTTATCAGTTGCCCAAGATCTATTTCATCATCATCATATTCCTGCTGGGAAACTACAAGCTGTACCTTGTGGTCGTTAGATAGCTTTTCTAGATTTTCTATCGGTGATTCCTTCATAATCTTCTCCTTTACTTCTTAATAAACCTAAATACATGTATTTAGGTTTTATCATCCTTCTGTAGTATACCATACAGTCAGGATTTTTGAAATGGAAGTTTAAAGGTGTTTTTATATACTAAACTTAGATACTCGCTCATTGAGATTTTCCGCTATCTTGGCCAGTTCCTCACTTGAATGGGCGATTTCTTCTGTTGAAGCTGTTTGCTCTTCTACAGATGCTGCCGCCTCCTCAGTCCCTGCTGCATTTTGCTGAGATATTGCTGATAACTGCTCTATTATACTGATAATATCTTCTTTTTTAGCATCCATCTCATCCCCTGCGCCACTGACCCTATTAATGACTTGTCTCATTTCTTCTATTGCCTGCGCAATTCCATCGAATTTATTATTGGTAGCATCAACGCTCCCTGCCTGCGATATAACAACTTCCAATACATTGTCCATAGTTTCAACTCCTGATTTAGTCTTATCAGTTAAGTCGTTTATAATACTTGTGATTTCACCCGTAAAACGTGCTGATTGTTCTGCAAGTTGTCTTATTTCATCTGCTACAACGGCAAAACCACGCCCAGCTTCCCCAGCCCTTGCTGCCTCTATAGCTGCATTTAAGGCCAGTAGATTGGTTTGGTCTGATATGTTTTGTATCATTTCACTAGCTGCAGCAATCTTGCCTGCACTCTCATTAGTATTTATAATTATCTTTTGAATAACTTGTGATGATTGATTATTTATATTAGTATTTTCTACAAGTTCTTCTAATATTTTTAGCCCTTCGTCCTTAAGATTATTTACCTTTCCAGTTGCTAAATTAAGGTCATCAATATAATCCTTGTTCTGTGTTACTAAGTCTCCAAGGACTGAAATAGCTAGTACCCCTTGCTCAGTTTCTTTAGCCTGATCCGTTGCCCCATGGGCTATATCTTCGATAACCTTAGCTACCTCATCAGCAGCTAATGCTGATTGCTGGCTTGTAGCCGTAAGCTGCTCAGATGAAGCAGCTAACAGCTCCGACGCATCTATAACACTGCTAAGCACATTTTTTACAGATACTTGCATAGTATTAACAGACTGGGATATCTGGCCAAGTTCATCTTTTTTGCTAAGCAATTCTTCTGGCAAGCTAATAGTAAAATCCCCTGTCGCAATAAAGCCCATTTGTTCTTTTAATTTATTTATTACATTTATAACCTGGCTTGATGCTGTATAAAACACTAAACCTAAAACTAGAAAAGCTAACGCTCCTGCAATAGCTATAATAATAATATTTGTTCTTATACTAGATTTTACCCTATCCATGGAATATCCTATACTTAGTATTCCTATTTTTTCACCATTTATAACAACTGGAGAAGTAATGGCAAAAGTCATCTCACCTGCAGGTTCATAGTAAGTCTCCTCTGCATGTGGAATCTCATCATTATATACTGATATGTTTTCATCATTATCAAAAACTAAGCCTATTGCACTCTTATCGTTATGTGCAACTACTTCCATATTTTCATTCATTAATATTGCATAGATAACTTCTTCACTATTAGCAACGTTTTCTAAAAGATGTTGATAGGAAAATTCATCTGTCAAACTCTGAAATGTATCAGCTGATATACCAACTTGAATAACTCCATTATTTCCATCTTTTATGTAGCCATATTTAAAAAATCTATCGGATTCTGTATCTTGCCTAACTTCTTCAATAAGTTCTTGCTCACCTGATTTTATAAGTGTATAAATAGGATGCTCCTGTGGTGGAATGGCCCCCACATATCCTGCAACACTTGAGTATATTATTTCCCCTTCAAGCGAGAAATAATTTATCTCATCAACCTCTAATTCTTTGATTAAACTAGCTAAAAATCTTGTATCCAAATTCTCCCTGTTTAGTTGTACCATCCTAGCACTAGTTTCAATCTTCTCCCCAAGCATATTGTTAATTGTATCTAGTGATTTTGTATTATACTCAATCATATCAATAAACTGGCTTGATATTTGAGTACCGCTCTCTTCCATTTCATTAAGTAAAGCTGCCCTTGTAAAATAGGACACAACAAGACTCATTGCCGTTAAGCCTATTAAAACTACGAGTAGCGGAATAACAATTAGGCGTGTTCTTATTGTCTCTTGTTTTTTTGTACTACTTGCATTTTTCTTTAAATTTTTAGTCCTACGCACATTAGCCCCTCCTAGATATTTTATAATATGAAGTTTTCTCTGATTATCTCCTATAATAACGCTTTAAATGACAATAGTCAATTACTTAAAGATTATGGGGATTATCAGTAGTAAAGTGATAATCCCCATAGACTAATTCTGCTCCATTTTCTCCAGTATCTTTAGGTATTTTTCCTGTACCCCTTGTCCTTTAGCTGTTTTTTCAAAATCTTCACATTCCTTATTTATTAATTCGAATGTATCTTTATCTAAATTACTTGTTGCATATTTGTAGACGACACTATCTTCCTTATCAATATGCCTATTTAATAAATCACAATATGCTATAGCATTTGCAATTACATCAAGCCTAGACTCATCATCGCCCTGGATAACCCTTCTAACAGCAGCATCCATCTGATGAACATACAGTCTTCCTAAGTCATGTTCAACAAGCATCCCATGTGTAATAAGTTTCTGCCCCACAGGCCCTAGTTTCTCCTTCATTTGATTAAATAATAGCTCTTCCTCTTTACCATGATGATGCCCATCAACATAGGTTTTAATAAAATCAATAATCACAAAAAAGTCATTGTAATCTATATCTTCATTTTTTAGTATATTATAGCAGTATCTGCGAATTACCACTAACAGCCTCTTAGCCAGTTTATGCTCCTCCACCATAAGCTCTATACAATCCATTCTAAACCATCCTTCCTATTTTTATGTTAATTATATTTTGTCCCTAATCACTACTATATATTAATACCAAGCCATTTTTGCTGCTGTCATAGCTTTTTGGGCCTGATTAAAATGTACTATCTCGCCCATATCTTCCTCCCTATGATGTGTAGCATCTAATCTTTCCACTTCAAGCTCCTCTATTTTACTAATTTCGCCTTTTAGATAATCCTCTATAATTTCATTGGATGTACGCAGTCTTTGTATGCTGCCACCAATTCTTCTATCTAGAACCTCAAAACCAAAACTCTTATTACAGTATCTCCACTCCTTAAAGCGCCAATTTCTAAAGTCTTCCAAAGCTTCTATAGTAGGTTTAATTTGTGATTCTTGTATTGCCCCTAGTTCTTGATTATCCTTCGCCCTATAGGCATTTAGGATATTAAGACCCATATTCCACTTATGTTTTAATACCCTGGCATAGGCCCTATACATATTAAAAACAATATAATTGTTAGTCCCTTTTTCATACTTCTTACTTATTCCTTCAAAGGACTTTTCTAATTCACTATAATAAGTTGTTAAGTCTATTTTTATAGCCCCTATGTGATTGGTAAATAAACTGCATAGTGGGTCTTCATAAAACATATACTTACTAACATTGGTTATGTTTGCCTTATAAGGCATGTCCGGTAATATGTCAAACTTCTCCTGGTTCATATAATCTTCGTAGCTTATACCAGTGTAAAACTCTAGCCTTTCTTTAAACTTATCACTATCAATCTCTTTGTTATAACCATGCTCTGCAAAAAGTGTCGCACCAAAAAGTAGTGCACTTAGGGGCGCCTCATTACCATCATCACCCCAAGCTGTTGCAATTACTTCTTTAATCCCTTTTTCTTTACAGGCTGCAAGAGCTGCATTGGTTGCTACTTCAGTTTTTGAGTGGTGAGGCACATATCCTATCCATCTCCAGGCACCACCTGCAAACATAAGATCCCTCTCCAGGGTTCTTCTTTGGTCAATTCGCCCTAGATAATGCTCTTTTGTATTGTTATAGTAATCCCAGTACATTAAATCTACGCCTTCTGGAATGGCTAAATGTCCATCTTTTACCTTTGAGTAATTACTAAAGAACATATCATCCCATATAATAGGCCTTAAGCCGTAATTATTAGCTATTTCTAAAATATCTTCCAGGTGCTCCTGCATAATATGTGACTTATCTTTCAGACCAAATTTATCAATATATTTGCCTCTGCCTAGGTTATAGGCCTCATCCATCCCTACATGGATTCTCTTTGTCCTAAAACAACTACTAAGTGTTTTAAACATTTTATTAACTAATTCCCTAGTCTCATCCGTATTAACACATAGGATATTATCAATATCTGCATACTTATCTCTTACAATCTCCCACCTTAAAAACTCTTCTAAATGGGCTAGGGTTTGAATACAAGGGATAACTTCTATTCCAAACTTATATGCATAATCATCTATTTCCTTAAGCTCTTCTTTTGTATAACGCCCTCTCATATATCCAAAATACGGCTCATTTTCAATTTCGTACACATCTTCCATGTAGAGTAGCATCGTATTATGCCCCATTATACTAAGGGTTTCTATTAGTTCTTTTGTGTAGTTTACATTCATAACACCATTTCGGGAGCAATCAACCATAACCCCATTAAAGGTAAACTGTTTCTCTTCCATATAATTAATATCTAGCTTGCCACTTCTAAGGGACATTACTATAATCCCCATTGCCCTAAAGATATCATTATCTGTTTCATATCTTATAGTTATCTCATCTGTTATCTTATCTTCTTTTTCAATTTTTAAAATATGGCCGGGTGCGTGTATTATTTTAATAACAAATCCATCTTCTGATAACTCAAAGCCATATCTTTTTCCTAATATTTCAATAGAATTTTTGTAGCGGTCTGGCACTGCCTTAACATTAAATTTAAGCATATTTATCTACCACCTTTTAATTATATTTAAACATAGTTTACATTTTATGTTACATCACGTTTACATTTCGTGTTAATTATATCATTCAAAATTAAACAGGGTCAACGTTGGTATTCTACTTTTACTGTCCTTTTTATATATCTTTTATCTAAGTTAAATACTCATATAATCATGAAAAGCATATCATTATGAACACCTTGCAACCGTTGGGTACATGTGACTTTAATGATATGCTTTTATTACTTTAAGATTACCCTTAATGCTATAATCTCCCATTGTAGCTGGCACTAATATGGTCTGTCCTGCTGATAAAGTTTCCTCTCCTCCGTTATACTTCATAAGGCCACTACCCTCTACTATCATATAGATATAAAATGTTAAGCCATCTGCTCTATTAGAGTAGTTATCCTCAATATTTAATTCCTCAACATTAAAATACTTACCATCATTTGGGGTTTCGAGTGGTCTATCAAAGTCAATTACATTCAGAGCATCTTTTATATGCAGATCCCTAGATGTTCCATCATCTTGCAGACGGTCCCAGTCGTATAGTCTATAAGTAACATTACTGTTTTGCTGGATTTCAGCTATCATTACTCCATCTAATAAGGCATGTACTGTGCCTGCTGGTATATAAAGCATATCACCCTTTTTAACTGGAATTTCATTTAGGGTATCTTTAATATTTCCCTCATCTACTGCCTTTGCAAACTCCCTTTTAGTTAAGCCTTGCTTCAGTCCGTATATAAGAGTTGCCCCTGGCTTTGCATCTAAAATGTACCATAACTCTGTCTTGCCACTATCCTTATGCTTAAGCGCATACTCATCATCTGGATGAACCTGTACGGATAAATGATCAGTAGCATCAATGATTTTAATAAGAAGTGGGAATGGATGATTTGCCTTCTCATCATATACACCCTTACCTAACAAGGCTTCTTTGTACTTATTGATTAAATCTATAAAGCTTTGGCCTTCAAATTCCCCATTAGATACAATGCTCATTCCATCTTCCCTACAACATATCTCCCATGATTCTCCTATCTTGTCACTAGGTACCTGCCTATCAAATTTCTTATCAATATTTGTACCACCCCAAATCATACTTTTATATACTGGATTAAATTTTATTGGATAAAACATATTTCCACCACCTTATATAATATAGTTAATTTTATCTTTTCAAGAATGCTGCTCCGTATATGCCTGCCTTGTTTCCAAGCTCAGCTTTTATTACTTTTGTTACTTTACCATTTTTGCTATATGTTCCTTTGTTAATAGCATCTTGGGTCGCATCTATGATAATATCACCCTGCTCACTAACACCACCACCGATAGCAATTACCTCTGGTTGGAAGGCATTAACTACACTAACTAGGCCTATTCCCAAATAGTAGAAGTACTTATCTAATACTTCCTTAGCTGCCTTGTCCCCTTGCTCTGATGCATTAAATGGCACCCTACCATCGATTTTATCTATAGATCCACCTGCGATTTCCCACATTAAGCTATCTGGATTTTCCTTTGCTATTTCCTTTGCCATTGCAACAAGCGCATTACCTGAGCTATACATCTCCCAGCAGCCTTCATTACCACAGCTACATAAGCTACCACCTGGTACCATAATACAGTGACCAACCTCAGGCGCTGCACCATTAAATCCTTTAAACATCTTTCCATTAATGATAGATGCTGATCCAACTCCTGTTCCCAGTGTAATCATAAAGAAATCATTAACATCTTGTTTTTCCTTAAGTGCGTAGTACTCTCCTAAACCTGCACAGTTGGCATCGTTTTCTAGGTGAATTGGCACTGGAATATATTTTGCAAGTTCCTCTCTTAAAGGGGCGTTTGATAACTTAAGGTTGTTTGCATACAGTACAAGTCCCTTATTATCATCCATGGAACCTGGACATCCAACGCCTATATAGGCTAGATCATCATAAGTAACCCCCTGGTTCTTCATAATCTTCTCAATAAGCCCTGCTGCATTTTTACTAATCTGGGCTAAACCACCCTCAATATCTGTTGGCACTGCCCCTGTTTCCAAAAGAAGGTTGTCTTCGTTAATTAATCCTACCGCTGTTTTTGTACCACCTATGTCTACTCCCAAATAATACATATTATCGCTTCCTTTCCTATATATCTTATTTTTTGACTAAATTACAAGGTACTATTGTATTTTTTGGCGATTTGCCATTTATTATATCAACAACTGATTGTACAGCTGCCCTCCCCATAGCTTCCTCCGAATGGTCTATGAAACTTATGGGGTAATCTTCTATAGTAAAATACTCCGTAGTATTATCAAAACAAACAATCTCTATATCATCTGGCACCCTATATCCTAGATTAATTACCGCCTTATAAGTCACCAGGGCTGTTAATGCATTAATAGCATACATAG
>CAYUEJ010000033.1:0-11198 GCA_964442565.1 uncultured Candidatus Epulonipiscium sp. | reverse complement strand
ATAACTAATTATATACAAAAATATATAGATTCAACCTACCTTAATCAAATACGAAATCAAGTCAACACCTATAAAAGAGAATATACTAAAGAACCCTCCCCCCAGATTCAGCTTTTAAATTCTATTGTGCCATTTGTAGGTGAGGAATCTAAAGGTAAGTTTTCAGATGTGATAAAAATGATTACCTACGCCAAAATGATAGAAAATATACTTCCAAGTTATGGGGTAGGTACCTTGTTCACAAGGGAAGATGGTAATGAAATGACACCCAATGACTATATACAACAAGCTGTAATAGCCCTAATCCTATACCAACTAATCTCCTGGGCAGAAGAGTAAAAATGGTGAAGGGGAAAGGTAGCCTATGTAACACTTTTCAACCGATAGGTTGTGTGTGTTACATAGGCTACCTTTTCCGACCCATTTAGAAGCCGCCATTGAATAAGAAAACTAACGCTAAAATCCAGATCCATGAGTTATTGCCACATTTCATATCAGTGAGGAAATTGCCAATTCCACCTACCCCACCACCACAACAATTATCACCTGAGCCAAAATTTCCTGATAATAATAATACTGCTACTGCAATCCAAATCCATTTTGTATTATCAACGCACCTTAATTCCTCCATAATAAACCTCCTAAAAATTAAGTATCCAATTAGTACTATGCTTGGTGTGTCCTCTTCTGGTACTTTTGCAACCATAGTTGTGTGTACCAGAAGGGGATGTACCAAGCACTATTCATATATTTAAAAAAATTAATTACATATATAATATTAGCAAGCTAAATTACCTTGGTTTAATAAGAATATAGCTGCTATAGCAATGATTAACATAGTGTTATTGCCACAGCCAAATATATTGCCAAGATCAAAGTTAAAGCCACATCCGTCATTACCGAAAAGAAGGAAAAAGGCTAGTATAATCCAAATCCAGTTGTTGCCTTGTAAACCAAACATAAATAATCATCCTTCCAAAGTTAAATAATATCTATTTCAATATTAGTTTATGTAATTGGAATAAAAAGGTTACTCTTTGTTATCCTGGAGAAGAAATAAAATAGTTACAGCAAGTAAAATAAGGTCCCAAGGAATGTCAGGGTTAACCTTTTCATGATTGAAATTACCACGAAATGCCTCTGGTAAATCAAGATGAAGGAGTTGCTCCTTAGTATACTCATTCATAAGTTCACCTCACTAAATAAAATAATGCTTACTAAAAGATATGCAAGTTACCTAAAATTTAGTATACTAATAGATAGGGATAAAATAAAAATAAAAAGATGAAAAGGAGTTACATATATGGGACTTACAATAACTGAAAAAATTATTAAATCGCATCTTCGTGAAGGAGAGATGACCCCAGGTAATGAGATAGGGATTAGAATTGATCAAACCCTTACTCAAGACTCTACAGGGACTATGGCCTACCTACAGTTTGAAGCAATGGGAATTGATAGAGTACAAACAGATAAATCTGTTGCCTATATTGATCATAATATGCTACAACAAGGGTTTGAGAACGCAGATGACCATAAATACATTCAGACAGTAACTAAAAAACACGGTGTTTACTTTTCAAGACCAGGTAATGGCATATGTCACCAAGTTCATCTAGAACGTTTTGGCGTGCCAGGAGGTACACTATTAGGTTCTGATAGCCATACACCAACTAATGGTGGGATAGGTATGTTAGCTATAGGTGCAGGGGGACTTGACGTTGCAGTAGCTATGGGTGGGGGAACATACTACGTTACCATGCCAGAGGTAGTAAATGTAGAGCTAGTAGGAGCATTAAAACCATATGTAGCTGCTAAAGACGTTATATTAGAAGTTCTTAGGCTTTTAACAGTTAAGGGTGGTGTTGGACGTGTTATCGAGTATACTGGTGAGGGAGTTAAAACACTAACAGTTCCAGAACGTGCAACTATTACTAACATGGGGGCAGAGCTTGGTGCTACTACATCAGTATTCCCAAGTGATGATATTACACTTGAGTTTTTAAAGGCTCAAGATAGGGGAGAAGTCTGGGCAGAAATCTTACCAGATGAAGATGCTGTATACGGCAAGAAGATTACTATAGACTTATCAGAGCTTGAACCTCTAGTTGCAAAGCCACACAGCCCAGATGACGTTGCTAAGGTAAGCGAGACAACAGGTGTTAAAGTGGATCAAGTAGCAATAGGAAGCTGTACAAATAGCTCCTATGTAGACCTTATGAAGGTTGCAGCAATACTAAAAGGCAAAACAGTCCACCCAGATGTAAGTGTAGTAATTGCACCGGGGTCGAAACAAGTTTTAACTATGATTGCGCAAAATGGTGCCCTAGCAGACCTTATTGCAGCAGGAGCAAGGATTATAGAATCAGGCTGTGGTCCATGTATTGGTATGGGACAAGCACCAGCGTCTAATGCAAACTCAGTTAGAACCTTTAACCGTAACTTTAAAGGTCGCTGTGGTACAGATTCAGCTAATGTTTACCTAGTTAGTCCGGAAACAGCTGCAGCTACAGCGTTGACAGGAGTGCTTACAGACCCAACAACACTTACGGATGCAATTAATATAGAAATGCCAAAACAGTTTGTTACAGATGACAATATGGTAATAGCGCCAGCTAAAAGTTCAAGTGAAGTTGAAGTTATTCGTGGGCCAAATATTAAACCATTTCCACTAAATACAGTTTTACAAGATATTGAAGGGCCAGCACTTATTAAGGTAGAGGATAATATAACAACGGATCACATTATGCCTTCTAACGCATATTTATTACCATTTAGATCTAATGTTCCTTATCTTGCAGAGCACTGCTTAGTTCCATGTGACCCAGACTTCCCATCAAGAGCTAAATCTAATGGTGGCGGAATTATTATAGCAGGAGATAACTACGGACAAGGATCTTCACGTGAACATGCTGCACTTGCACCACTTCAACTAGGTGTTAAGGCTGTTATTACAAAAAGCTTTGCACGTATTCACAAAGCCAACTTAATTAACTCAGGTATTGTGCCTTTAGTATTTGAAAATCCAGCAGACTATGATACTATTGATGTTATGGACCAATTGCAAATTGAAGGTGCAAGGGATCAGGTAACAAATGGTAAAGAAATAAAAGTTTTAAACAAAACAAAAGGCTTAACATACACAACAATCTTAGATGTGTCAGATAGAGAACGCACAATGTTATTGTATGGTGGTAAAATTAACATGATTAAAGAAACATCAAATAACTAGGAGGGAACATAAGATGGATAAGCTAAAAGTAGCAGGGGAGCACTTTGCAAAACTTGTACAAGAACAAATGGATAGGGTAGAACAAATGAAACAGTCTGAGGAAGCGGTGGATTTTAGCAAGCTAGATCAGATTATTATAGGATGCTGTGGTGGGGATGGAATTGGCCCTGCAATTACAGAACAAGCAGAACGCGTACTTCGCGCAGTTCTTAAGGAAGATGTAGATAAAGGGCGCATTGTATTTAAGGATATTGAAGGTCTTACAATAGAAAATCGTATTGAACAGATGAAAGCAATCCCTGATGATGTACTTGAAGAACTTAAAGCATGCCACGTTATCTTAAAGGGACCTACAACAACACCAAGTAAGGGTGATGGGCCAAACATTGAAAGTGCTAACGTAGCTATGAGACGTGAACTTGATTTATTTGCAAACGTACGCCCTATATCAGTGCCAGAGATGGGGATAGACTGGGCATTCTTCCGTGAAAACACAGAAGGGGAATACGTATTAGGTAGCCAGGGAATAGATATTGATGAAGACTTATCATTTGACTTTAGGGTTATAACAACCCAAGGGGTTCGTAGAATAGCAAAAGCAGCATTTGAGTATGCACGTGCAAACGGTAAAAAACATGTAGCAATTATTACAAAGGCTAATATTCTTAAGAAAACAGACGGTAAATTTTTAGAAATTTGCTACGATGTAGCTAAAGATTATCCAGATATCCAAGCGGATGACTGGTTTGTTGATATTATAGCTGCTAACCTAATCAACCCAGAAGTAAATAAAAACTACGAAGTATTTGTACTTCCTAACCTTTATGGGGATATTATTACAGATGAAGCGGCACAACTTCAAGGCGGGGTAGGTACAGCAGGTAGCTCAAATATCGGAAATCGTTACTCAATGTTTGAGGCAATACATGGTAGTGCGCCACGTATGGTGGAATCCGGAAGGCAAATTTATGCAAACCCAGCAAGTATGATTAAGGCAGCAGAGTTACTACTTCGTCATATTGGATATACAGAAGAAGCAGATACAGTTGTTAAAGCATTAGCAATTGCTAGCGATAAGGTGAAATTAACAGGAAGAGATACAGGTGCAACAGGTGAAGAGTTTGCAGACTGTGTTATTGAAAATCTCTAATATTTTGAAAATAAAATATATATAATAATATAAACCCTACCTTTTGGTAGGGTTTGTGTTATTATATAAGTAAAGTATAGGAGGCTTGCCATGAGAAAAATAGTAATGTTACTAGTAATGATTCTGACAGTTGTATGGACCATACCTAGTATATCCATAACAGAAACTGATATTATAAACATGAGTTTTCCTGATAAACAAGCCGCCACAAAAGTAGAGGAAAGTATACCAAAAGCTCTATCACCTACCCCGGTATTGCCAGAAGAAGGGTCGGGTAACACCACGAATAGAGGGCTGGCAGAAGAAGACAATGAAAAAATCTACTATTCAGATGGCACAGCACTATGGTCCATGTATAAAGATGGAACATTTAAAGCGAAAATCATTGACAAAGCATATCCCATGAATATCCAGGTGTTTGAAGATACAATATATTATATTAACCAACAAACAGAAGGAATCCATAAGGTTAATAAAGATGGGACTGATGGTCAAAGAATTGGTGATGATAAGGCCTATAGTATAAATATATATAACCGAAGAATATATTTTATGGATAGGTACAATAATCTGCATATTACGGCTATGTCCCTAGAAGGCAAAGACAAACAGGTTATTAAAGAAGTCGTTGCTAATGATATGATGATTTATAATGATTATATTTATTATATAACCCGATCAGGCAATCTATGTAAAGTAAGGGTAGATGGGGCCAACGATACAGTAATCAAGACTGGGGTTATGCAATATGACGTGGCGAAAACGGGCATATACTATACCTATGATCCTAGGAAGGACTATAAACCTAAGGGCTTATACCACCTGGATTTTGAACAAAGAATCGAAACAAGCCTCCTAAGTGAAACTCCTTATAGCTTTAATGTAGACGAGGATTTTATTTATTATAATCACCCAATTAAGTTAAGCCTACACAGCATGAAACAGGATGGAACCCAAAAGACAGAGTTAACAGGAACTAACACAACACAAATTAATATTGGTGGGGATTATATATACTATAGAAATTTAGAGGATAGCAAAAAGGTATACCGGATAAATAAAGATGGGGCTAATAGAGTATCATTAGATGGTAAAACCTTAATTAGTAACGTTACAGATTTAAGCAAGGAATTTCATGATCTAAATGATAAAGAGATGATGCCTAAACTGCAAAGAAGTTATAGACACGCATTAGAAATTACGGATAAGCTTATTAAAGCAGATATGACTGATTATGAAAAAATAAAAGCAGTGCATGATTATGTTATTGATAATACTAGATACGACATTGAAGCATCAGATAAATTCTTAAACGGCGAAGACTCAGATGCTAACTCCTTCATGGCATATGGGGTCTTTATTAATCAAAAGGCGGTATGCCAAGGTTATGCAGAGGCTGTCCAAATACTCCTTAGCCTTGCAGGAATAGAATCAGATTTAGTCATAGGTGATTCGAGACCTGATCCGGAAGAAGATACACTTGTCCCTCATATGTGGAATCTTGTTAAACTAGATAATGAGTACTATATGCTAGATGCAACCTGGGATGACCCTGTGGGTCCCAAGGATATTATATCATATGAATTTTTCCTTATAGATAGTGAAACCTTATCAAAGACACATATATGGGCACAGGATGAATATCCCGTATGTGATATAAAATTTAATAAGTAATATCTTCTCTAGCTTGTACATATAAATGTCCTATAAGATATTAGGGATATCGTACAAAGATAGGGGGATAAAATGAAAGGTAAAAAAACAAACAAAAAAATTAGAATTCATATCCTATGGGTGGCAGTATTAGTAGGTTCTATTATAGGGAGTTTTTATGCATATAATTATAATCCTACAGTATGCGCCTATAGGTATATTTTTGCCTACAATAAAAA
This sequence comes from uncultured Candidatus Epulonipiscium sp., assembly GCA_964442565.1. Lineage (GTDB taxonomy): Bacteria > Bacillota > Clostridia > Lachnospirales > Cellulosilyticaceae > JAAYSX01. The sequence goes on along the minus strand of CAYUEJ010000033.1, from coordinate 4,924 downwards.
AGACTTTGAAAAAGTATTTTCCTTTTATAATGAGGAAGCTATGCTAAGTAAATTTACTAAGGAAGAAATTATAAATCTCCTAAAAGAAGAGACAAAGATAGGTAATAAAATAAGCCCGGAAGGTTTGACTATTATTAGGGATGAGAATACAAGAAAATGCTTTGTAAAGTTTCCTTATAAACTACAGAACATATATGTGTATACACCTACAGGGTCCAATGTCTATATAAATAATAAAAAGGTTGCAGAAGGAGTAAAGGGTGATGGGGTAGAGATTAAGGATATGCTTCCAGGTAAATATGTGGTTACAGTGGAGTACTACGATAATATGATGCCACCCTTTACAACACAAATTGATATTCTCAAAGAAACAAAAGTGGCATCTCCTTACGAAACCCTAGATATATTGCTTACATCACCAACAGGAACCTGGGTTACTATAGGTGATATAAGTAAAAAGAATACAGGTGAAAAATTAACCTTTAATAATATGTTACCAGGCCAATATAATATCTCGGTATTTATGGGAGATAATGATATAGAAGTATTTTCAGTTAATACTCAAATTGATAAACAAAATAAGGAAGTAAATATAGAAAATATTATAGGCAACGAAAACATTAAAGAGAATCTACAGGAGTTTTTTTCTAAGTTTAATATAGAATATAGAAAGGGTATTATGGAAAAAGATTCGAGCTTTCTATATAAGTTTTTACCAGAGAAAATAAATGAAGATGTAATTACAGATTTTAAGATGTGGTATATAGATAAGAAGGATATTAAAGAGGCTAAAAGTTTAATGGAAGTAAGAGATATTTATCCGGTATCAGGTAGTGAGCTAAAGGCTTCTGTATTAGAAACAGTTTACCTAACTAATCTAGAAAAAGATGAGAATGATAAAGATATAGATAAAGAGTATAGGATAGTTATTGAGTGGAATTATAACCTTTTGAGAAATAATTCCACTTGGAAAATAGAAAGCCGCGAAATAAGGCAAAGTATGGTTGCTTATAAAGATGAAGATGGAAAATGGATTAAATATTAACTGTTTTCCTCTAGGGCTAGAGAATCTTTTTCCCACTGGGAGAAAAGTTTCTCTAGCTCTTTTTCCAGCTCCGATTGCTTTAATACAAACTCTTCTGATTTCTTGGGGTCTGTATAAACATCTTCAAGGCAAAGCTGAGCTTCTATAAAAGCAAGGGCCTCCTCAGTGTCGTGGATTTTCTCCTCAGTTTTAGCTAATTGGTTTTCAAGCCTTCTGATACTAGCTTGAATCTCTTTAGTCCTAAGCCATTGCTCCTTAGAGTCAGAAAGTGTGGCAGGGGTCTCTTCTGCCTGTTCAACAGCTTCAAGCTTCTTTTCTATATAATAATCATAATTGCCAAGATATGTGTCCATAGCGGTTGATGACATTTCAAGAACCTTTGTAGCTGTTTTATTAATAAAGTAACGGTCATGTGAGATATATAAAACAGTACCTTCATAATTTACTAGAGCATCCTCAAGTATTTCTTTAGACAGTATATCCAAATGGTTAGTAGGTTCGTCTAGTAGCAGAAAGTTTGCCTTAGAAAGCATGATTTTAGCAAGGGCAACACGCCCCTTTTCACCACCACTTAAAGTAGAAATAAGTTTAAAAACATCATCTCCTGTAAATAAAAAAGCTGCTAGAACATTCCTAATAGCTACTGTTTTAGTATCTGGGAAGGTGTTTTGAAGCTCATCAATAATAGTAGATGAATTATCAAGAGTTTGATGCTCCTGGTCATAGTATCCAACCATAACATTAGAGCCTAGTGTAACCTGGCCAAAAGATGGATCTTCTGTACCCATGAAAATTCTAAATAAGGTAGTTTTCCCAATCCCATTAGGCCCTACTAGGGCTATTTTATCCCCTTTTTTTATCTGGAAATTAAGGTTTTCAAAAAGCTTAAGATCACCAAAAGATTTGGATAACTCCTTAGCATCCAAAACGTCGTGTCCGCTTTGAATCTGAGGGGTTAAAGTCAGCCTCATACCCTCAGAGTCTTCTAGGGGTTTCTCTATGCGCACAATCTTATCAAGTTGTTTCTCCCTACTTTGGGCCCTTTTAATTGATTTTTCCCTATTAAACTGCCTTAGCTTATCAATAACCTGCTCTTGGCGATGGATTTCCCTTTGTTGGTTACTATATTGCCTAAGTGCAGCCTCTTTATTAACTGCCTTTTGTTTGGTAAAGAAGGAATAATTACCTTCATATACATAGGATTTGTTATGTTCAAGTTCAACAACTTTAGTAACAATCCGGTCTAAAAAGTAGCGGTCATGGGAAATAATAATAGCAGCGCCATTATAGCTTTTTAGAAAGCCTTCAAGCCATTCAATAGCTTCGATATCAAGGTGGTTGGTAGGCTCGTCTAAAAGCAGCACATTAGGGTTTTGGAGTAAAAGCTTAGCAAGGGCAACCCTTGTTTTTTGGCCACCTGAAAGAATTGAAACCGGTTTGTCATAAGCGTCATTAGATAGGCCAAGTCCTGTTAATACCCCCCGAATTAAGCTTTTATACATATAACCTTGTTGATCTTCAAATGACTCTCTTAAGTCATCGTAATCCTTAACCAGCTGATCTAAATCATCAGATTTTGCATTTGAAATCAAAGACTCCATATCACTAAGTTCTTCTTCCATCCTTGTTAAGTGATTAAAAACAGTCAGTAACTCATCATATACAGTTTTATCAGACTCAATAGATACATGTTGTGGAAGGTATCCGATTGAGCAGTTTTTATTTTTAATTATTTCACCTGAATCAGGTTCTAAATCATTGGATATAATACGAAAGAGGGTGGTCTTACCACTTCCATTCATACCAATAAGTGCTATTTTTTCTTTTTCTTCTATGTGAAATGTAATATCATCAAGTATTACATTTGCTATAAACGATTTATGAATATGGCTACAAGCTAAAATCATTATAAACCTCCTAGTTAAGTGTCTATTCCTATCATATCAAAAAACATAGGTAAATCAAAGGATTTTGTGATATGATAGTGTTAAAACATTGACACTAAATTTATCTAGATATATACTAAAATAATATAAAAAGAAGGGATTGGGAGATAATGGCTGATGATAGAAAGATTTCGATGGCTGTAATCAGGAGATTACCTAGATACTATAGATATTTAGGTGAGCTAATAGATAATGATATTACTAGGATTTCTTCGCGGGAACTTAGTGAAAGGATGAAGGTAACTGCATCACAAATCAGACAAGATCTAAACAATTTTGGGGGCTTTGGTCAACAAGGATATGGTTATAATGTAGAGTACCTACATTCAGAAATAGGCAAGATATTAGGGTTAGATAAAAAACATAAAATGATTATCGTAGGTGCAGGTAATCTAGGTCAAGCCCTAGCTAATTACACCTCATTTGAAAAAAGAGGTTTTGAGCTAATTGGAATGTTTGATGTAAACCCTAGATTGTTAGGAATGACAATTAGGGGAGTAGAAGTATATGACATTGATATATTAGAAGATTTTGTTAAAAAGAATGAAGTAGATATTGCTATGCTGACTATGCCTAAGGCTAATGTAAAAGAGATGGCCAATAATTTAGCTAACTGGGGCATACGAGGATTATGGAACTTTTCACCACTTGACCTTTACCTACCAAGTAATGTGCAAGTAGAGAATGTACACTTATCCCATAGCTTAATGACTCTAGCCTATAAAATTAACCAGGCTAATAATTCTTCTAATGACCAAAAGTAGGAGTGAACATTATGGAGTGGGAATTATTAATTAACCCCATTGTTGGCGGGGTAATCGGCTATGCAACGAATTATTTGGCAATAAAAATGTTGTTTAGGCCTCATAATGCAATATATATAGGTAATATGAAAATCCCATTTACGCCAGGCTTAATTCCAAAAGAAAAAGCTACATTAGCAAGGCAAATGGGTGAAATTACAGAAGAATATTTATTGACAGAAGACATGCTTGTTGAAACCTTGACCGGTTCTAAAGCTAGAGATGTATTTTTGAAATTTAGTGATGGGATTCCTAGGCAGATGGAAGAAAGCGAGAAGACTGTAGAGGAGTTTGCTAGGTCCTTGTTAGGTGAGGGAGTAGGAACCAGCGTAGAAGCAATTGTAAATCAGCTAACATTAGAAATTATAACGATGCTAAGCTCGGCAGAGGTTACTAGCTTGGTAGTGCCCTATATTTCAAAGACAATCCTCGAGATAGTTAAAAATAATATATTATCAGAATCTGATAATAAGCTGATTTCCCATATAGAAGAGATTGGTAAGGGTGTTTTAGAAACAGAAGATACCAAAGAGCTTATATATGCTGCCATTGACGAGTTTGAGGATAAGTTAGACAGTTTACTAAAGGATAATGCTGTAGCCATTGGAAATGGTGTTATAAAAGCTATCAGTGAAGGTGAACAGTCAGATAAAATAAAAGAAACAATGCAGCACTGGGTGGATGAGAATTTCAATTCAATGGTATCTATGTTTATAAATATTGAAAAGATTTATGCTGGTATTATTGAATTTTCTAGCACAGCCCTTAAGGACCCAGATAGGAGCAGTAAGTTTGCTGTGCTATTATCTACTATTGTTGAGGGTATTAAAGAGAGTAATCCAGGCTATAAAGATATAATAATTGACCTAATTAAGGATCAATTAAATCAAAAGAATATAAAGATAGCAATTGGAATACTAGCTCAAGAACTAGATGAAAAAGAAGAAGTTACAAAATCATATATAGAAGAATTTATTACTGCCCAGTGGGATAAATATATAAACTCGGAAGGCTTGCTAGAGATAATTAAAAAGGTTATTGAAAAATTAATGAAGCCTCTAGGAAATATTAAGCTTGCAAATTTAAGCATGCTTATTTCTTCTGATACCAAAGAGCAAATAAATGAAGCG
>CAYUEJ010000032.1:6358-11316 GCA_964442565.1 uncultured Candidatus Epulonipiscium sp. | reverse complement strand
GTTTACAGGATTGATGAGCGAGCCAGATAAGGCTAAAAGCTCTTGTAAATGGGCAATATTTGTGATTTTTATTATTGAAACAATTATAATTATATTATCATACGTGGGTATAGGTATAACAGAGGTAAAGAGGAACTTCTGGCCAGTGTTAACCCTAGTACAAAACATACAGTTTCCTGGTGCCTTTATAGAAAACCAAGAGATTGCTATGATATCATGCTGGATTTTAAGTATATTTGTATATATAAGTGCAGGGGTATATAGTGTATCCCTAATTAGCGGGCGGATTTGTAGGTTTAAGAAGGATAACTTTTTTATATTACCACTTATTCCGCTTATATATATATTAGCTATGCTCCCAAGTAGCTTTGGACAGGTATACCATTGGAATAATATGTTTAGGGCATACTACGGGGCTGTGTTTTTATTGCCTATCCCATTAATACTACTTATAGTAACTAAAATCAGGAAGGTGGGTGAGTAGTATGTTAAGGGGCAAGATAACAATCCTAACTAGTTTACTTATAGGGATGCTTATTTTTACCAGTTGCTGGGATGGGATTGAGATTAATAGAAGATCTATCATATTTTCCCTAGGGATTGATAAGAATATGGCGCCGGCAGATGAGATGGAAACATCAGATCTTGATACCCCCCCAAGGTATACCGTAAGTTATGCTATTCCAGATATGGGTAAGCTATCAGGTGATGAGAGTATATCTGAAAATGTTGTGGATGTCGAAACGGCTAAAAGCACTACATTTTCAACCACTATAGAAGAGGTACAAACAAGGACCCAAGATACTATTAATTTTGGGCATACAAAGGCAATACTATTAGGAGCAGATCTTCTAAGGGATCCTGATATGATGAGGGAAATGATAGATGCCCTAGAGCGAAATATGATATTTGCAAGAAACATTCCTTTATTTGCAGTCAGGGGTACAGCTCAGGAGGTTATGAGTGTTAAGAACAAGCAGCATCCTGTACTAGGTTTATACATTATGAATTATGTAAATAATAAGGAACGAGCAGTAAGTAGGTATAAAGAAGCACTCCTTGGCAATACCATAAGGGATCTTAGGGAAAAGAACGCTGTAGTTATTCCAGTTATTGATATAATAGATGATTCCAAGATACAGATAAAAGGTGGCGCCCTGCTTAAGGATTTTAAGCTTAAGGCATGGTTTACACCTGAGGAGATAAGGGGAATATTATGGACTGAAGGCAAGGTAAGAGGTGCTAAGATAGCAATACCTGTGAATGACTCCTATCTTTCATATACTGTTAGGGAGCAGGAGAGTAAGATAAGATTTTACACAAAGGATAATAAGGTTCATTGTAATATAGATATTACTAATGAGGGAGAAATAAGTGAGTATTATATAAACTCCCAGAACTCTCTATCAAAGTTAGATAATATAAGGAAGATAGAAGAGCAAATAAGTAATAGAATCAAAAATGAAATAACCCATATAATAAATCAGACTAAGGAGTATGATACTGATGTAATGGGATTTGGAACCGAATTATATAGGCAGCACCCAAAATGGTGGGATAATGTAGCTGATAACTGGGATAGCTCATATAGAAATATGCCTATAGAAATAAATGTCGATACAAAAATTCGCCAGACAGGTATAATAGAATAAATTATGGCAATACTCTAGTCAGATTATAAAATGATTAGAGGGGGTTAAGTAATGTTATTTAAAATAAATAAACTAAGAAGAAGGTATGCAAGTATAGGTATAGCAATTATATCAGGAATAATTATAACCAGTATAATTACATTTGCAGGGGAGATATATAGCAAGGGAGTAACAGATAGGTTAGCAGAGAATTTTATTAGATTTCACCTAATAGCCAATAGCGATACAGTAGAAGACCAGCAGATGAAGGAGCATATCAGAGACGTTATACTAGACTATATTAGCCCACTACTTAAGGATTCAGATAGTATAGAAGAGACGCGCAGCATAATTATAGATGAAAGCCCTAATATAGAAAGACTTGCACTAGAAGTCATAAGTCAATGGGATAAAGAATATACTGTTAATGTACTACTTGAGAAGGTGGATTTCCCCACCAAGGCATATGGTGATATTACCCTTCCAGCAGGGAGGTACGAGGCGTGCCGTATTATTATTGGGGAAGGTAGAGGTAAGAATTGGTGGTGCGTAATGTTTCCGCCATTATGCTACGTGGATGTAACAAGCGGAATAATACCTAGTGAGCAGAAGGACAAATTAAAGGCTTCTATTTCAAAAGAGGAATACGAACTCCTTACCAAATCCACAAGTGTATCAGGCAAGGATATGCCAATCAGATTTAAGTTTAAAATTGTAGAAGCCTTTAATAAAAAGTAATACCATCCTAACCAGCATACTATGCTGGTTTATTTTTATACCACTTTTACACTTGTTAACTAGGCACATCTAAAGTAAAATAGAAGGGTAGAGATTATAAACAAGGAGGCATATCATGAAACGCAACATAGCAGTAATCTTTGGGGGACAATCTCCAGAACATGAAATTTCATTAAAATCCGCAACAACTATAATACAAAATATAGATAAAGATAAATACAACATATATCCAATAGGAATTACAAAAGAGGGCAAATGGTTATTATACCAAGGTAAAATAGAAGGTATTGTGGAGAATAAGTGGATAAGAAAAGGAATACCAACAATTATTAGCCCTGATGCAACACATAAGGGCTTGATTATACTTAGGGATGAACCATTATTTGTTGAAATTGATATGGTTTTTCCAGTGCTTCATGGAAGCAATGGTGAAGATGGTACTATTCAGGGATTATTCCAAATGGCACAAATCCCTTATGTAGGATGTGGGGTCCTATCATCCTCAGTTTCTATGGATAAGGGAGTTACGAAAATCATAGCGGATGCCTATAATATTCCACAGGCAAAATATGTTATTGTAAGGTCCAATATGTTGGATGATATGGATAAAATTATATCAAAGATAGAGGAAATCTTACCATACCCACACTTTATAAAGCCGGCTAACACAGGCTCATCTGTTGGGATTTCTAAAGCAAGTAATAAAGAAGAACTTGCTAAGGGATTACTCCTAGCGGCTAAATATGATAATAAGATTTTAGTAGAAGAAACCATAGTGGGCAGGGAGGTTGAAACAGCGGCCCTTGGTAATGATGATGTTTTGATATCAGGGGTAGGAGAGATACTAGCAGCAGCAGAGTTTTATGACTATGATGCAAAGTATAATAACGTAGATTCCAAAACAGTTGTAAACGCAGATTTACCAGATGATATTAAAGAAGAAATTAGAACATATGCAAAAAGGATTTTTAAGGCTGTGGAGGGCAAAGGCTTGTCTAGAATAGACTTTTTTGTAACCACAGAAAACAAGGTAATATTTAACGAAATCAATACGCTTCCAGGCTTTACCAACATCAGCATGTACCCAATGCTATGGAAAGACCAGGGGATAGACCTACCAGAACTTGTAGAGAAACTTATTAACCTAGCAAGTCTGTAGTAATAGAGAGGATATTTACTATGCACGATCAGCCAATTGGCATATTTGATTCAGGATTAGGTGGTTTAACTGTAGTTAAGGAGGTTATCAGCCACCTTCCTAACGAATCAATCGTATATTTTGGGGATACAGCAAGAGTACCCTATGGCAATAAATCTAAGGAAACTGTAACCAAGTTTTCAGCTCAGATAATTAGGTTTTTACAAAGCAAGGGAGTAAAAGCCATTATTATTGCTTGCAATACAGTTAGTTCAAATAGTATCGAAGAGCTGCGGGCTATGTTCCCCGAGATACCTATAGAAGGGGTTGTTGATTCAGGTGCCAAGGTGGCCCTAGAGAAGACAAGGACAGGTCGCATAGGTATTATAGGAACAGAAGCAACTATAAGAAGTAATAAGTACCCAAGATTAATTAACAAGTTAAACCCAGAGGCTCAGGTATTTGGCAGGTCATGCCCATTATTTGTGCCTCTTGTTGAAGATGGCTGGATTAATCATCCAGTAACAAAGATGATAGCCAAAGAATACCTGTCACCGTTATTAAAAGAGCAAATAGATACCTTAATTTTAGGCTGTACCCACTACCCAATGCTATCAAGGGCTATACAAGAAGTCGTAGGGGATGAGGTTACCCTTGTAAATCCAGCAGAAGAGGCAGCGTATAAAATGGGGAGAAATCTAAAGAAGTGGGATGAGCTATCCCTTGGTAAAACGGACCCAACATATGAATTTTACGTTAGCGACCACACAAGTCAGTTTGAATATATGGCAAGGGAATTTTTAAGAAGACCTATTTATAATGTTCAAAAGGTGGAGCTAGATGAGAAAGGGCTTGATAAATAATGCCAATAAATATACCACAATGTAATTTATCCGTTAAGACAAAACAAATATACCCCAGCCATACAGATAGTTTAGAAGAAAGGTTCCAAGGGCAAATATCTTCTAAGAATGGTAATATATACATTATTTATACTGAAGAAGACCAAGAATCTAAGATGAAAGTAACTAATCATATTAAGGTTACTAAAGATGGAAGTGTATCTGTTAGGCGTATGGGGGGGCATAAGTCACAGCTACATTTTACTAAAGACCAGCCCTATAGCACTTTTTATAATACAGGACACGGTATAATGGAACTTACATTTAACCCCATAATTATAGAGTGTAATGAGATTGATAGGGGATATAAAGTAAGGCTAAAATACGATATATATATGGGGGATGAAAAGCTTAGCTGCAATCACTACACCTTAGAGGCAGGATTTTAATTAAGTATTTAGGGAAAAAGGTCGAAATATACTATGGAAAACATTTAGATTCGCAATAAGGAGGCACACAATGAAAAAGTACGCAAAGATAGCATTTGTCTTTCTTTTTTCAGCAAGCATAGTTTTGCCCATATATCCGCAGACATTTCCCAATATGGAT
>CAYUEJ010000032.1:0-6348 GCA_964442565.1 uncultured Candidatus Epulonipiscium sp. | reverse complement strand
GAGGGAGAATATAGACAAGCCCAAAACCAAAGGGTTAGGGAAGAAAGTGGTCTTGTAATTTCTAATGAGCCAAATCTTGGTTATTTGACATATGTAAACAATATGGGTGAAAAGGTTACAAGAAATTACTATAAAAACCAGGTCAAGGTAGAAAAGGCACCCTACTATGAGGTGGAGGATCTAATCGGATACATAGATGAGATGTTCCCTAGCTTTAAGTTTGACCCAAGAGATACAACCGCCGAGCATGTGCAGCCGGGTGATTATATATATATGCACCTAGATTCAGAAAGGGTAATTACTAATATTAGTGCTTCTACAAATCATATAGTTAGGTATGGTAAGGTTAAGCAGTTTACCCCTGGTGGCATGGCTATAAGTAAAATGATGATAGAAGATGAGCAGGGCCAAATATTTCACCTAGAAGTGCCTAGTTATGCTCCGGTTACCAAAGGAGGCATACCTATAACAGCATCACAGATTCAAGAAGGTGACTGGGTAAAGGTACTCCTATCACAAGGAACAATAGCACCTGGTTATACGTCAGAATATGTAAAGGAAGTTGTAGTGGATAGGGGCAGTAGGCATATATCTAATATATACCGCGGACAAATTACCCATATAGACACCTACCAAAATAACCTTTACTTACAAAATACCCAACCTATGGTTAAAAACGGGTGGGGCCCATATAAGGATATTAAGGAACTATCAATTAAACAAGGCAGTGTTCAGCCTTATTATATGGGGAACCTTGTATCATGGGACTATGTAACAAGGTACCTAAAGCATCAACCAGGCTATGTTTATATAGCTATGGAAGAATACTATGGCAGCGAAAGGGCTGTTAAGTTAGATTTCCAAAGTATTCACCAAAGAACACTACCACCTACAACCATTATTAGTGCCCAACCAGGCCTCATAAAACTAATGAGTGGTGAAGAAATTCAAATTTATGACGATGCAATTATCCGCCGTAATGGCAGACTTGTAGATTCATACAGTATTATGCCAAGTGACTACGCGCAGGTTGTTGTAACAGGTGATAATAAGGCGGCAGTTATAGATATTTCGGACAGACCGACAAAAGGAAATCTACAAATATTCAGGGGGCGTATTAAAAAGATTCAAGACAGGGAAACTTTCGAGGTAGAAACATTCTCAATATTAGAAGATACATTATGGATGTATCATCCAATCCCAAGAACCTTTACTATCGATACAAGGACAAGGTTTTATGACGAGTCAGGGGTTATAGATGGTATGGAAGACTTTAAAGGATACGGGGAAAATTCTCAAATCGAAGAGGTTTATACAGCTATTGTAGATGGCGATTACGCACAGGCAGTTATAAAAATGCCTTACACAAGATATTCTGTTCGCGGAGAAGTTTATGAATCATCAGACGGTGAAATTAAAATTAAGGACACCTATATTTATCATGATAGCCTCAAGCGCTGGCAGGTAAAAGGACGAAAGGATAATACCCAAAACATTACACTGGCGCCAAATACAGCAGTATTGAAAAATGGAAAACTTGTATCTCCTAAATCACTAGTGGCAGGAGATAAGATTCGTATTATGACAGATACAAATCCTTTAAGCCAAGGCCAGGCAGATGAAGCATTAGAAGTAGAAGGATATTTAATAATCGTTGAAGAGTAGGAGGGACTCATGAAGAAAGCAATTTTGGCAGCAATACTTACCCTATCATTTACATTACAAGCTTTTGCACTAGAAGGAGAAATGGGGTATTTTGGTGGTATTTCAACAGGAACCAAGTTACCTACCACAACGGAAATAGCCCAAAAAAATAGTAAGAAGAAAACCAAAAAGCAGGCATTGCCATATAAGGAGCATATTTATTTAAATGGTAAGGCGGAGCTTGTAGAGGGTACTATATCTATTAATCCATCGGGGGAAGTAGATCCTGCAAAGCCAGTAGGCAGCTATAAGGAAACCTACACTATAAGGGCCCAAAGTGCAGATGGATCTAATGTGCTAAACCGTAACATTACATTAGATACCCAATATGTATACGACGCCCAGTACCGCCAGGCAACAAAAACATCAGTAGTTAGCAAGTGGACAGAAACTATAATAGTAGACGGGCAGCAGTATACACTAGATACTGTTCGGTCCTACTTTAATAAAAGTATACTAGAAGACTACACACCAGGAGTTATGTATTATAGAGGGGATATTAATTATAAGGCTGTCTATATTACAGAAGGTGATGATCCAGATGGGCAAACTAGCGTAAGCGTAAGTGGACCTATATATGGCTACGACCAAACATGGGCAAAAACAGAAACCCAAAAACTTAATATTATAGTTAATAATGCTGGTAGGCAATACCATATCGAGCAAAATCCATCACTAACGGTAAGTAAAACCTTGCAATACGGAGCAAATGAGCCTGATGCTATAAGCTTCCAAGGAAACTATAAAGAGCTAACAAAAAATGAGGGAATGGCGCTTTACAATATCAGAGTTGGGGCAAAAGGCTTATATGATGAGGAAAAACAGGGTGGTATTCATATGCAAGATAATACTAGCATAGAGCAGCTAGTTGCACCCTATATATCAAATATCCAAGGACACTTTGCAGAAAGTGATGTAAAAAAACTATACAGCATGGGGATTTATACAGGCCCAGCAAATAAGTTTAATCCTAATGAGATTATTACAAAAGGGGAGTATATAAAGGCCCTGGTACTATCAATGAAACTACCTATTGAAGAAGTTAAGGTAACAACTAAGAAGAAAAAATCAAAAAAAGTAGAAGAAAAGCCAGTCTTTTCAAATCTTCCAGAAACAGACCCATATTACCCATATGCCCTAGCTGCATATAATGAAGGTCTTATAGCTGGAGGTAGCTTTGCAAAAGACGAAGCAATGACAAGGGAACAGGCTTATACATTAATAGTAAGAATGATAGGGCTAGAACGTCTAGGCTTTTACGGCAGAGTATATACACCATTTGTAGATGATAATAAAATCTCATCATGGGCAAAGGCGCCCATACAAGCTGGGGTATCACTAGGCCTAGTGCGCCCAGATGAAAATGGCTACTTCTTGCCACAAAAAAAGATAACGAAGGCAGAATCAGCAGCTATTATAAACCAGATGATTGATTATTTAAGATATACATTGAAGACGGATTATCAAGAGAAAATAATGCAGTAGATTGGGGGCTATCTCACACTTCCCCAACAAGGATGGAGGCTATACGCAATACACGCACCTAGCGGCGCAAAAGTATTGCTTTATAGCCTCCATCCTTGTTGGGTATTATGGGGAGATAGCCCCTCCCTTCGCATCCCCGTATCCATTGAATTTATTATTCCATATGACAACAAAAAGATATGCGCTGTAAAGCAGCACTTTTGCACCCTTGGGTGTGTGTGCTGCGTATAGCGCATATCTTTTTGTGTACCATTAGGGGGGAATAAAAGATTCAATGGATATATACATAGTGTACGTACAAGAATACAGAAAAAAGGAGGTGCCCTATGGCAGTGAACGCAGAGATTGTGAAAATCCGCCTTGACTTTAAGAAAGGAAGCCAGACACTTAATCAGTGTGACCCAAAGGCAGCAGATGAAAAGCTATATGAAGTAGCAGACGCAATTGCAAGTCTAAGGAAGGAAGAAGATGTAAAATTTGTTAAGGTTACAGAAGGAAGATTATTAGGCTAAGATAATTAAAAGAAGAAAAGGAGAGAAAACATGGATGAACCAGTAAAAGTATTGCAAATGATATTTGCAACAGCAGAAGGTGGTACCTTTAGGATTTCTGTAGGGAATACTAAGGACAACCTGGAGGACAAAGATATAAAGGCTGTTATGGACATAATCGCAAGCTCAAAAGCATTTAAGACAGGCAAGGGCGAAGTTACTAGTAAGGTGGAGGCACGTTATGTAACGCAGGAAATCCAGAAGGTACAAATAGCCGACTAGGAGGTGCCTATGCAAGAGATGCTCATTCAAATAGGGAATCTTGGTTTCCCTATCGTAGTTTCCATGTATCTATTGATACGAGTAGAAACAAAGATAGAAGCTCTAACCCTTAGCATCCATGAGCTAACAGGTGTCATAAAACCTAAGTTAGAAGGATAAGGTAAAACCCCTATATGGTATCTGGTAAAACAGAAACCATATAGGGGTTTTAGACTAAGTAAAGCAATTCGATGATGGCTTACCATTTTTTAGTTGAAAAATATATATAAAATGTTACGGAATTATTACATGATGTGTTAATATTATCCAAAGAATGCATTGAAAATAAGAAGTGATACCCCTTAAACTGTATATTATATAAGGATTTGGGCTTATAAACACAAAAAACAGACTATTTACGGCAAGGTTACAAAGGGATAAGGCCTATTGTAAATCTCAAAAAGCCCGTGTATAATGAATTTATCAAGCGCAAGCCGCATGATTGTCATCAGTCACGGATAAATATTAAAAATCTATTAACAAACATATACAACTACTTACAAAGATATTAAACTGCGATGGATGGCAAAGGAAAATTACACATATAGGAAGAGACAACAAGGAGGAACATAATAATGAAATTTCGTCAAAAATTTGCAGCGGTATTAGCTGCACTAATGCTTGCAACATCATTTCCAACATTTGCAGCATCAATTAACGGAGTTAACAAGACAGTAACAGTATCACAAGGAACAGTACTAGAAGGTAACGTGGCACCTATGCTTAAAATTGAGCTTAAAGATGAATTAACATCAGGTCAAGCATTCTACCTTAGCCTAGAAAATGCAGAGTGGGATAAAGACATTGCTTCAAAACTTGCTGCAGATAAAAACTTTGAATATGCACTAAGTGCAAATAATAAGCAACTTGAAGTTAAAGCTAAAGGTAACTTAACTGCTAAAGCAAATGATGCATACACAATTCCAATGTATACAAAAGTAACAGGTGGAGATGCTTCAGTTATAATCGATTCAAACGATACAGTTGTAACAAGCGGAAAATATGTATTTGCAACTTCTAATAGTAACGGTGCTATCGTAACAGTAGCAGATGCAAAATCTTTTGCAACAACTGGTAAAATGGCAGATATTACAATCGAAGAATCAAGTCTAGGAGAATTCCAAGACAAAGATAATGATAAAAATGTAAGATTTGAACTAGAAGGAAAAGACTTTAAGTTCGACTACAACAAAGGCGATATAATCAAAGATGCTTTTGTAGGTGGTAAATCATATACTGGTAAAAAATTCGATGCTAAAGTAATCGATGAAACAACACTTGAAGTAGTGATTACAAAAAATACATTATCAGCAACACAAAGAGGTTCTTTCACACTTACAGGCATAGATATTACAGCTAAAAAAGGCGCATCATACGGTGAAGTTAACCTAACAGTAAGTGGTGACCTTAATGATGCAAAAGAATTAGTTGTAGCAAAATATGGAGACTACGGCACAGAGCTTAAAATGTCTAAGGAATACACAGCTTTAGCTGGACGTGAGCTTAAAGATGTAGAATTCACACTTGGCGAAACAGTAGCAGACTCAATTAATGGTAACAGAGAAACAACATTCACATTCTCAGATGGTGTTACTATCAAAGGTATATCAGTTGTTAAGACAGAAGGACTTAAAGCTGATGCAGCTCCAGTTGTTGCAACTATAGAAAAAGATGAAGATGATAATACAAATTCATTCAAAGTTAAAACAATTCCAGCAGATAGCAACAAGAAAACATCAGTAACATTTAAAGCAACATTAAATGTACCAGCTTCTTTCGACAAAAATATTAACCTTGTAGTTGAAGGTAGATCTTTAGAAGATAAAAAAGAAGTTGAAGTTGCTAAAGTAAATCCAGCAGTTGAAGTTGAAGTAACAGCAGCAACAGTTAAACTTGCAGCAGCTAACCAAGTAGGCGGGAAAGTTGTTGTTAAAGAAACTGATAAGGGTAACCTACAAGCAGGAAAGATTTTCTTAGCTATTGATGCTTCAAACATCAAATACACAAAGGCACCAGAAGTTAAAGTAACAGAAGGTAACCTTAAAGTTGATGAAAAAGTGACACTTGTAGACGGTGGTATTGAAATCACTGTATCAGGCAAAAGCACAAAAGCTTCAACACTTGAAATCAGTGGTGGAGAGCTTAAAGTAGAGCGTGCAGCATTAGAAGGAAAATACGGAGTGAAAGTTGGAGGGAACGCAATATCAGCCCACTCAGCAACTACACTTTGGGATTCCAAAACAAGCAAATATAACGACATTGATGCAATAACAGAAAAAGACTTCATTATCATTGAGTCAGATAAAGTAGAAGATGAAGTTAAAAACAAATCAAGCTTTACCATTGG
>CAYUEJ010000031.1:0-11399 GCA_964442565.1 uncultured Candidatus Epulonipiscium sp. | reverse complement strand
AAGGGACTACAATACGAGAATGAAAAAACAGGAATGCTCCTGGAAGTAGATGAAAGAGAGCATCCAGTAGCAGCCCAGCTATTTGGGAGCGACCCAGCTATACTATCTGAAATGGCAAAAAGAGTTGAGCAAATGCCAGTTGACATTATAGATATAAATATGGGGTGCCCAGCACTTAAAATAACTAAAAATGGCGAAGGTTCTGCCCTAATGAAGGACCCGGAGAAAATCGGAGAGATTGTTTATAGTCTAGCAAGGGCAATCCATAAACCATTAACTATAAAAATTAGAAAAGGCTTTAACGATGAGATGATTAATGCAGTTCAGGTGGCTAAAATTGCTGAGGATGCAGGAGCTGATGCCCTAGCAATCCATGGCAGAACTAGGGAACAGTTTTATAGTGGCAAGGCAGACTGGAGTATAATTAAAGAGGTAAAGCAGGCGATTTCTATACCAGTTATAGGTAATGGGGATATTACAAAGCCTGAAGATGCCAAAAGAATGATGGATGAAACAGGCTGCGATGCTGTAATGATTGGAAGAGGGGCCCAGGGCAATCCGTGGATATTTAATAGGACAGCCCATTACCTAGAAACAGGAGTCTTGCTTCCTGAGCCGACTATAGAAGAGCGAATTCTAACAGCAATTAGGCATTCTAAGATGATTTTAGACCATAAGGGGGACTATATAGGAATTCGCCAAATGAGGACCCACCTAGCATGGTATCTTAAGGGCTTACCTAACTCGGCAGAGATGAGGGTTAGAATTAATAAAATAGAAAAATATGATGAGCTAGAAAAAGCACTTTGGGAATATATAAAAAGGTCATAACTTCTCCCTTAGATGAATACATCTAACATAATAGCCTAACAAGGAGGGGAAATATGACTAAGTATGCTGAGTTATACTTTGCAGAAGAAGATCAAAACAAATTCCTAGATATGCTTTTAAGATGGAGATTAAATCTAAAATATGAAGAGAAAGTTACATGGGAGATACAAGGTGTAAGGGCCTCCATGCCAATGACCTACACAAGGTATAGGCAAATGCCACTAGCTTTAAGAGGAAAAATATTTAAAAAAATAGAAAAAAAGCTACAACGACAAGGTATTACCCATGTAATTCTTCCAAAATTAATAAGCACATGCCCATTTCAAGACCTAAAAGAATACACAGGCAATTATATAAAACCTTTTTTTATAATGGGAATAATTAACTTTATTGTGGAAGAAAGATTGGTGGATAAAAATCTCCAAAACCTAGAGATAGTTATGTTAGATGGTAGTGAAAAAGAAGTAGATATGCTTATTGACTTTATATACCCATACATAAATCATCTTACAATAGTTACAAAAGAGCCAGAAAGGTTTAAACAAAAGTCGGTAGATATATTTGAAGATGTAGGTTTAAATATGCAGGTTTTATCGTATACTAAGGGTGCCATATCACAAGGGGATATTATTATAGATACCCATTATGATGACCCAATGGTTATTCATTTATGTAAAGCACGGGCACTATACCTTGATATAGGAAACCATGCTGAAAAAACAGCCATGCTTCTTGAAAGGAAAAGAGATGTGACTGTTATAGACGAATTTTTACTAGAAAAAAATGGTGAAGTGGTTAGTACGGCCAAGGCAGAGATGCTGCTAATGATGAATCAGGTCTTTAGTAGAAATTACAAAGAAACCATGAAAAGACTAAAAAAGCAAAATGTTAAAATTTATAAACTTGCAAACTAAGTTATAAGTTTGACAAGTTATACTTAATAGGATATAATTTTTGAATTATGAAAATTGAACTAGAAAATTGTTGACTTTAAATATAGATATGTTTTAAAACAAATGTGCTTAAAAAAGGAAGGGGAATTTACATGACACAAAAACAGATTTTACTCACATATGAAGGGGTAAAAAAATTAGAAAAGGAACTTGAACATCTTAAAACCTTTAGAAGGGCAGATGTGGCTGAGAAGCTGAAGGAAGCCAGAGCGCAAGGAGACTTATCAGAGAATGCAGAGTATGATGCTGCAAAAGAAGAACAAGCAGAAATAGAAACAAGAATAGCCGAAATAGAAAAAATGTTCCGCAATGTTGTAATAATAGACCACGATGATGATGCGGATGTAGATGTTATAAAGCCAGGTTGTACGGTATTACTATATGACAAAGGATATGATGAAGAAGTTGAGTACATGATTGTAGGATCTACAGAAGCTGACCCAGCACAAGGTAAGATTTCTAACGAATCATTAGTAGGGGCAGCCCTTTTAAACCATAAGGTTGGCGATGAAGTAACCGTGACTACAGATTTTGGCGAAGAAAAATACGAAATATTAAAAATATCAATTTAATTAACTTAAATAAATATAATTGGAATACGAAAGGATGAAATAAAAGTGTCTGAACATAACGAAAATATTGCTGAAAATACAGCAAGCCAAGAAGAATTGAGTGATTTATTAAAGGTACGCCACGAAAAACTAGAGGCACTTCAATCAAAGGGAAAAGATCCATATAGCATTGTTAAATATGATGTAACAGCCTATAGCAATGATATAACAGAGGACTTTGAAGACTATGATGGCAAAGAAGTTTCAGTTGCAGGAAGATTAATGTCAAAAAGAGACATGGGTAAAGCATCCTTTATTAATATTCAAGATAAGGGTGGAAGAGTACAGGCCTATGTTCGCAAAGATGAAATAGAAGAAGATACCTATGAAGATTTTAGGAAATACGATATTGGTGATATGATAGGTATTAAGGGTACCGTATTCAAAACACAAAAAGGTGAAATTTCTATAAGGGCAAACCATATAGAATTACATGCAAAAAGCCTTCAAATACTTCCAGAGAAGTTCCACGGCTTAAAGGATACGGATTTAAGATATCGTCAAAGATATGTGGATTTAATTGTAAACCCAGAAGTTAAAGATACCTTTGTTAAACGTAGCGCAATTATTAAAGAAATTAGAAATTTCCTAGATGGCCGTGACTATATTGAAGTTGAAACACCAGTATTACATCAAATAGCAGGAGGGGCAGCAGCTCGTCCATTTAAGACACATCATAACTCTTTAGACCTTGATATGTACCTTCGTATTGCACTTGAACTTCACCTTAAGCGCTTAATAGTAGGTGGATTTGATAGAGTATACGAGATAAGTAGGGTGTTCCGTAATGAAGGAATGTCAGTAAGACATAACCCTGAGTTTACCTTACTTGAACTATATGAAGCATATACAGACTATCACGGCATGATGGAGCTAACGGAGAACCTAATTAGAACAGTAGCACAGAAAGTATTAGGTACTGCAGTTGTAACATTTAACGATATAGTTATAGATTTAGAAAAGCCATTTGAGCGCTTAAGCATGGTTGACGCTGTTAAGAAGTATGCAAATGTAGACTTTGATAAAATAAATACACTAGAAGAGGCTAGAGCACTAGCTAAAGAGCATGATGTAGCTATTGAAGACCATTACCTAAAGGGTGATATCTTAAATATGTTCTTTGAAATCTTTGCAGAAGAACATCTTATCCAGCCTACATTCATAATGGATCATCCTGTTGAAATATCACCACTTGCAAAGCGTAAGACTGATAACCCAGATTATACAGAACGCTTTGAGCTATTTATAGTAGGTAGAGAATATGCAAACTCATTCTCAGAGCTTAACGACCCAATAGACCAAAGGTCACGTTTTGAGCGTCAAGACGAACTGAGGGAGGCAGGGGATGATGAGGCGACAGAATTAGATGATGACTTCCTAAATGCCCTAGAATATGGTATGCCACCAACAGGTGGACTTGGGATAGGGATTGACCGTTTAGTAATGCTTCTTACGGATTCTTACTCCATAAGAGATGTACTTTTATTCCCAGCTATGAAACCAAATAAATAATTATAATAAATATAGCCATACTACCTATAAAGTAGTGTGGCTATAATACTATTATATAAAATAGTCGAATCAATTAACAAGATATGATATAATGTATAAAATGATTTAAATGAGAGTAGGTTATAGGATGAGACGATATAGGAAGAAACCATATAAGCTCAAGCCATATAGGGGCTATAGGAGAAAACCTAAAAAGATGAAGATTTTTTTAATAAGCTTGCTATTAGTGATTGTTGCCCTTATAACATTTGGATACATATTGCCAAGTAGGCAAATTGTACCTTGGCAGCCATTATTTGAATTTCAAAAGATGAAAGAATTTAAAAGAAAGCCTACACTATCTAAGAATATAATACCCATTCTGGGCTATCTAGATAGCCCAGAATTAGACTACAAACTACACAGTGACCCTGTTGTTGCAAAGGGGATATATGTAAGTGGAAATCGTGCAGGAACAGCGGATATGGATGAACTTATTGCACTATGTAATCGTACGGAAGTTAATGCCATGGTAATAGATGTTAAAACTGACCATGGCCATTTGACATTCAGCACGGATAATAATATTATTAAACAAGCAGGGGTAATTCCGGCTTCAGTACCTATTCAAGATATAAAGGCCCTAATAAGCAAACTTAGGGAAAACAACATTTACCCTATTGCAAGGATAGTAACACTTAAGGATAATGTAATAAGGGAAGCACACCCAGAGTACATGATGACTAATAAGGATGGTAGTTTGTATAAAAGCAATGAACCAGGTGGCCAGAAGGCAACTTGGCTTAATCCATACAATAAAGACGTATGGGAATACATATTAACTATTGCAAAAGAAGCAGTGGCAGTTGGATTTAAAGAAATACAATTTGACTATATAAGGTTTCATGAAGGTATGTATGAGGATGTAATTGATTTTGGGGCAGGTTCGGAAGGTAAGAGTAAATCTCAAATTATCTCAGAGCTTACAAAATACCTTACCCAAGAGCTGCATAAAGAAGGTGTATATGTATCAGCTGACGTATTTGGGGCAATCATTACAAGTAAGGCCGACGCAGAGATAGTAGGACAAGATTATGTTGAGATGTCAAGGCATCTTGATTATATATGTCCTATGGTATATCCATCACACTACGCGGTGAATTCCTTTGGGGTTGAAAACCCAGACTTAGATCCCTACCAGGTTTTACTTGGCTCTATGTTAGCATCTAATATGTTATTAAAGGAAATAGAAGAAGGGGAACATAAGGCAGTAGTTAGACCATGGCTACAAGATTTTACAGCCACCTGGGTAAGGAATCATCAGGTATATGGTCCAGAGCAAATCAGGGAGCAAATAGACGGTGTATACGATGCAGGACTTGAGCAGTGGATATTATGGAATGCATCTAATAGATATACAGAAGGTGGACTATTGGCAAAGTAAAGGGAGTGTAAGATTGATAGAACAAGAAGAGATAATTCTAATGACAAAGCTAGCATTACACGAGAAAAAATACGGTAAAAAGGATAAAAAAAGAAGCTCATATTTCAAGTGGGATTATATATACATTAATAACTGGTATACAAGATTGGCAGTAGGAATTGCTGTTGCCACTATTGCCTCGTGGATGACCTTAACAGATGTATATATCAAGGAGATTATCCCGGTATTTGATGTTGACCTCGGGCAATACTTATCCAAGTACATACCTACCTTTGTGATATTAATATTAGTATATACAGGACTATCAACTATGATTTATAATAAAAAATATGAAGATACACAAAAAAGGCTACGTAGATATGAAAGCTTACTTAAGGAACTAGATCAGTTAGAGGGTTTAAAAAAGCAAAGGGAGGAGGGGCATTATGACACCATTTAATCAGTTACTATTAATTAGGGATCATCTAATAAACTTTTATAAAAAGAATGAGGGCATTATATTACCACTATTAAAATTTGTAATAACTGCAAGCGTCTTATTTATAATTAGTAGTACAATAGGGTACGCTAAACCATTAGGTAAAATGACAGTAATACTTATAATGGGATTAATAGGAGTGTTTTTATCACCACAGCTAATAATGCTGCTCTTTATTTTCATAGCATCGGCACATGTGGCTGCAGGATCTTTAGAAGCAGGTATTATTATATTTATATTGTTTATTATGATATATTTATTATTTATAAGATTATACCCAAGGGAAAGTTTGTTTATTATAGCGACTATAATAGCGTATAAGTTTCATATACCTTACATAATACCACTGATTGCAGGACTATTTAGTTCTCTGCCTGCAATTATAGCATTGATAATAGGTATTACTATATGGTATAGTGCACCCAATCTAGTGGTAATTATGGAAGGCCAAAGTTCAGAACTAGCTGATATGGTGGGGGGTATTAATGAAAAGGTTTCGGTACTGCAAAGTGCAGTGAAAAATGATCAAACCTTATTAGTTAGCATTATAATTTTATCTGTTGTCTTACTAGCAGTATATATTATAAGAAAACAAAACATCGACTTTGCGGAATATATAGCTATCTTAGTGGGAGTTGTACTTAACCTAATAGGTTTTTTATTTGCAATAATACTGCTTAGGGTAGACATTGGTATACTTGGCCTTATGGTATCCACACTTATATGCGCAATAATTGCTATTATAGCCCAGTTCTTTGCAAAAGTAGTTGACTACTCAAGGGCGGAAACAGTCCAATTTGAAGATGATAATAATTACTACTATGTAAAAGTTGTACCTAAAATCATAGTTAAGAATTCAAAAAAACAAGTACAGCGTAATTATACACAAGATGATATAATAAATTAATAATAACCTAATAAGATAGAGAAAAGAGGTCTTATCATTGAATTTCTTGGGAGAAGTATTTTCAAAGATATCTTTTTTAAATATCCCCCACATAGGCATCAATGATATTATTGATATTATAGGGGTTGCATATTTAATTTACAAAGTAATAACCTGGATTAGAGATACTAGGGCATGGTCATTATTTAAAGGCATTGGGATAATTATTCTTATTGCCCTAATAGCCAATATATTTGAGCTAAACACAATTTGGTGGGTGCTCTCAAACTCATTACCAGTCGGAGCTATCGGTATGGTTATTATTTTTCAGCCAGAACTTAGAAGAGCCCTGGAGCAGTTAGGCCGTGGGAAGATTTTAACATCCATAGCCGGGATTGAGTCGGATAAGACTAAATCAGCCCTAGAAGAAGAAACACTTAATGCTATTATAAGGGCAACATTTAAGATGGCCCAGGTAAGGACTGGTGCCCTTATTGTTATTGAAAAAGAGACAAAGCTAGGTGATGTAGAGCGTACAGGTATAATACTAGATGCTGTTGTTAGTACCCAGCTACTACTTAATATATTTGAAGATAAAACCCCCCTACACGACGGAGCAGTAATAATTAGCAACAACCGTATTTCGGCGGCGACCTGCTTTTTACCTTTAACAGATAGTATGGAGGTTAGCAAGGCTCTAGGTACCAGGCATAGGGCAGCAATAGGAATCTCAGAAATATCAGATGCCATTACAATTGTTGTATCTGAAGAAACAGGAACAGTATCCCTTGTTCAAAACGGACATATAGAGAGAGGGGTAGATACTGAAACCCTAAAGAGAAAGCTATCTAACCCAAACTCAGGAAAAAATAAAATAGAAACTAGGTTAAAGTTTTGGAGAGGATGGAATAAAAATGAATAAATTCTTTTCCAATAATATTGCATGGAAGAGCGCATCTCTTATATCTGCTCTTATACTATGGCTTTTTGTTATAAACACCCAAAACCCACCCAGGTCCTACGATATGAGAAATAGGACTATATCTATCAGGGGGGCTGAGCTATTAACAGATAAGGGCTATGTTATTAAAAACGAAACAGCCCTTAGAGAGCAAAAGGTAAGGGTTGTAGTTAAGGGGCCGAGATTACAGGTTGAGAAGATTATGAGCAATCCTGAGCTAATAGAAATCAAAATGGACCTAACTAAATATATAGACAATATTTCATCTAATATGGATATGGTAGCGCCGGTTATACCGATAGATGTAAGTGCCCCTTTAGGCTTAACAATTCTAGAGCAATCACCCAAAAACCTAGAGGTTATATTTGAACGTGAAAAAACAGTAAGTAAGACCATAGAATACGTTATTAACGGTGGTTCTAATAAGGAATATGAAACTCTAACGCCAAAAATCGTACCAGAGAGTATTGAAATTTGGGGAGCAGAATCCTATATGGACGAGATAGACTCTGTTAGGGTAGATATAGATGTGGAAAACTTCTCAGAAGATGTACTAACCTATGAGATACCTATTAAAATTTATAATGCAGAAGGCGATGAGCTTACAGAACTCAAAAAATCACACAGCAGCGCCGATGTAACACTGCCAATAGGTAAGAAGAAAATAGTGCCACTTGAGATGCAGCTAGTAGGGAAATTGCCAGATGGCTTTATTCAAACAGGTGTAAGTATAGACCCTAAGAGTATTACAATTATAGGGAAGCCTACCTTAGTTGATAGTATCACCTCAATAAAATTAGAGGAAGTATCCCTAGATAATATCATTGAAACATCTAAGATAAATACTAAGTTTATACTGCCGCCAGGAATAAGCTATCTAGACCGTATAGAAAATAGTGCAACCATAACTATAAACATAAAGGAGCAATCCATATATGATTATAGATTAGATTTATCAAAGGCAAAGCTTGATATAAGTAATAAAAACCCTGATTTTGACTATGAAATTATGGTTAATGAACTTAAAGTAAAGGTTAAATCATTAGCGGAAAACCTGCTTAATATCGCATCAAGTGATGTAACAGTAACTATAGATATGGCAAACTATAGCCCAGGTGAATATGACATACCTATCAGCTTAAAGTTTCCGCCAGATGTTATACTTGTTGAAGAGCCAACACTTAGTGTAAAGGTAATAGAAAAAATTATAGAACCAGACCCTGATGACCCCCTAGAGCCTGATGTGGAGCCAGGGGAGGAAGATGGGGTATTACCGGATCCTGATATGCAAGCAAATGACTAAATAAATATTAGCTTAAATAAGAAAGAGGACATATAATGGGAAAATTATTTGGAACTGATGGAATAAGAGGTATTGCAAATAGTGAACTAACAGGTAAACTAGCCTATGATGTTGGTAGGGCAGGGGCTCATGTACTAACAAAGAAAAAGCAGCGCCAGCCTAAAATAATAGTAGCTAGGGATACCCGTATTTCAGGAAGTATGCTAGAGGCTGCCTTAGTAGGTGGGATTTGCTCAGTTGGGGCAAATGTAATATCAGTAGGAGTTGTGCCAACCCCAGCAATTTCATTTTTAACAAGGGTACTAGAGGCAGATGCAGGAGTTATGATATCAGCATCCCACAACCCATTAGAGTATAATGGTATAAAGTTTTTTAATAGGGAAGGTTATAAGCTTAGCGATGAGATGGAACAAGAAATCGAAAATATTATACTATCCCAATCAGGAGCAGGGCCACTTCCAACAGGTGAAAACATAGGAACATGGGAAATGGATCATAGCGTAATAGATTTATATGTAGATCATGTATGTAGCACAATCCCAGGAGACCTTAACGGTATTAAGGTTCTTATAGACTGTGCTAACGGAGCAGCCTTTGAAGTTGCACCCAAAGCCCTAGAAAGACTGGGAGCCGATGTAGAAGTCATACACTACAAGCCAAACGGAATTAACATTAACAAGCTATGTGGCTCTACCCATATGGAAGACCTAATGGGCCAGGTAGTAGGTCGGGGAGTTTCCGCCGGGATAGCCTTTGACGGTGACGCCGATAGGTGCCTAGCAGTAGATGAGAACGGAAAGTTCATAGACGGTGACCAGATACTAGCAATCTGTGGCCTTGATATGAAGAAAGGTGGAAGGCTAAATAAAGATACCATAGTAACCACTGTTATGAGCAACCTAGGCCTAAACCTAATGGCAAGTAAGAATGATATAAAGCTAAAACAAACAAGAGTTGGAGACCGTTATGTTTTAGAAAAGATGATTAAAGATGGATATAATATAGGCGGCGAGCAATCAGGCCATGTTATATTCCTAGACCATAATACAACAGGAGATGGCTTAATAACAGCAATCCAGCTTCTCTATATTATGAAAAAAACAGGCAAGCCACTATCAGAGCTTTCAAAGGTAATGGAAGTGCTGCCACAAGTTCTAATCAATGCCAAGGTTAAAAATGAGCATAAGCATGACTATATCGAAGACCTAGAGATAAGGGAAGAGATTAAAAAGCTTGAAACTAAATTCGGCGCTGAAGGCCGAGTGCTTGTAAGAGCATCAGGTACAGAACCATTAATAAGGGTAATGATAGAAGGAACTAATAAAGAAGAAATGCAAGAACATGCAGTGATATTAGCAAGATTCATTGAAGAAAAACTAGGTTAGTAACCTTTGATAAAATGCATACCATTCAACACACACAACTTAGGTTGCAAAAGTGTTGAATGGTATGCATTTTATCATAACCTAATGTGGATGAAGTATTATTAAGAGAGGTAAGGAAGATGGATAAAATAAAATTAAGATTTGGAGATTTAATGTTTGAGTACGGCTTAAAGTTAGTGGTAGCCATACTTATTATTACAGTTGGATTTGCAATTGTTAACATTGTTGTAAGGGGTCTGGATAATGCCCTTAGCAAGAGTAAGATTGATATGTCCCTACACTCATTTATAAAATCCTTAGCAGGCTTTTTCGCTAAGATTATTATTACAATTATAGCAGCAACCATACTGGGAATACCGGTAGCAACCTTTATAGCCATATTAAGTGCGGCAGGCCTTGCAATAGGGCTAGCCCTAAAGGACAGTTTATCTAACTTTGCAGGTGGAATCCTGATTTTAATCTTTAGGCCATTTAACGTAGGGGATTTTATTGAGGCTGATGGTAGCTCAGGTACTGTAAAGGATATCCAGCTACTATATACGGTACTAAATACCACAGATAATAGACAAATTACAATACCTAACGGAGAACTAGCCAATGGGAAGATTATTAACTACTCAGTAGAACCAACTAGAAGGCTGGATTTAGTCTTTAGCGCAAGCTATGAAGATGATGTGGAAAAGGTAAAAGAAACTTTAACCATGCTTATTAATAAACACCCACTTATATCTAAAGATCCGGAACCAGTCATAAGGCCAGTAGCCTACAATGATAGCTCTATAGATTACACAGTTAAAGTGTGGTGCAAGAGGGAAGATTACTGGTCTATACATTATGATTTACATGAGCAGGTTAAAGTAGCCTTCGATAAGGCGGGGATTACTATACCACTGAATACAGCGGATGTTAACTTATATCAGAAGGGTTAGTTGTCAGAATAGCTCGGGGCAAGGCCTTGCCGACTAAAAAATTTTGGCTATGACTTCATAATCCACATAAATTAGGGTATAATATAAGTGTACACAAGGCAAAAATGGGTGGTCAACTTTAAATATA
>CAYUEJ010000030.1:0-11718 GCA_964442565.1 uncultured Candidatus Epulonipiscium sp. | reverse complement strand
AGCACAGATTGCTCAGCTTCTATATTATGTGGTGGAACCCTTGTTACAACAGATTCTTCCATGGTATTCCTCTTTCTAGTGCTTTATTTCAGTTCTGTTAGCACAACAATAACTGTAGCTGTTACTTTAGGATGTACTTTAACTGGAATATTATATGTCCCAACTGACTTAATTGGTTCCTTTAAGGTAATCTTCTTCCTATCTACATCGTAACCTAATTGTAATTTAATCTGCTCAGCTATTTCCTTAGTTGTTACAGAACCAAATAGCTTGCCGTTTTCTCCTACTTTAACTTCAATTGATAGTTTTTTATCGTTTATTTTAGCAGCCAATTCTTTAGCCTCTGCTAATTCCTCTTCCTTACGGCGATTAGTTGCTTTAACTTGTAGATTTCTTTGGTTTACAGCTGTTGCTGTTGCCTCTGCTACAAGTCCTGCTGGAATTAATGAGTTCTTTGCATACCCATCCTTAACCTCTACTATATCACCTTTTTTACCTAATTTTTTTACATCTTCTAATAAAATTACTTTCATATCATTCACCTTCCTCAAAATATTCATTAATAGCTTTTTTAACTATATCATTTGCTTCTTCTATGGTATTACCTTCAAGCTGAGCACCTGCAACCGTTTGATGCCCACCTCCGCCTATCATTTCCATTATTACTTGCACATTAATATCACCATGTGATCTAGCACTTACAGAAATAATACTGCCTACTTCCGCCATAGCAAAAGATGCTATTATACCTTTAATATTAAGGAGCTCATCAGCCGTTTGTGCTGCTATAATAGACCCATCCTCTACATTTGGCTCTACATTTGTAATAGCTATATTGTTATGATAAATTACTGCACCTTTTAACGCAATAGCCCTTGCCTTGTAGGATGCCATATCACTTTGGAAAAGCATACGCACCCTTGTACTATCCGCCCCATTACGTCTTAAAAATGCAGCTGCTTCAAAAGTACGCACACCTGTTTTAAATATAAAGTTTTTTGTATCTACTGTAATACCAGCTAGTAGTGCATCAGCCTCTATATTCGTAAGTTTTACTTTCTCACCTATATATTGTAATATCTCTGATATCATTTCGCAAGTTGATGAAATATACGACTCATAGTAGGTGAGCACTGCATTATCAATATAGTCAGCGCTCCTACGGTGATGGTCGAACACTACAAGCTTATCGGTCATATCAAGAAGTTTTGGATGTTCAACATAGGCTGCACGATGTACATCTACAACAACAAGAAGTGTTTCATCACCCAACAGCGACTCTGCCTCATGGCTTGTTATAAACAAATCATCATATTCACTAGATTCTATAATACGGTCATATAACATTTGAATTGCTTGTGTAGGCTCATTTAAGATTATTCTAGCCCTCTTACCTAGCATAGTTGCCACCCTATACACACCCATTGCAGAACCTAGGCAATCCATATCTATATTCTTATGACCCATAATAATAAGATCATCTGATTGTTGAATGAGCTCCTTAAAGGCATAGGCTTTCATACGGGCTTTTACACGGGTGCTTTTCTCCACTTCTTTAGTTTTACCACCATAAAAAGTATATTTATCTTGATTCTTTATAACTGCCTGGTCACCACCACGCCCAAGGGCTAGATCAAGGGCTGCCCTAGCTTCATCCATAGCCCCTCTTAAGGTATTAGTGTTTTCACCAATGCCAATACTCATAGTTATTGGCAGTTCATTTCCCATTTGGATTTTCCTTATCTCATCTAAAATGGAAAACTTAGTACCTTCTATTTTAGATAAGAGGCCATATGGGAAAATAATCATATATTTATCCCTCTCAAACTTTCTAACAATCATATCCTCATCTTGCAACCATTTATGGATTTTGTGATCAATTAGCGCGGTGAGCATGGGCCGCCTTACCTCATCAACACTTTGGGAGATTTCTGTATAGTTATCTATACATATTATCCCAACAATGCTTCCTTTATCTTTAATTTGGTTTTGCATATGAATTTGCTCAGTTTTATCTATAAAATATACTACATAATTAAAATTTTTATTGTCTGAGTCACCTAGCTTAGTAAGCTCTGAGTACATGGTGTAACATTTGCCCTGTATATTTATTTTATTTTTCACTACTGTATTATCTTTAGGGAAATCCCCCATCTGTACTTCAGGTAAAATTGTTCTTATATTAGTATTTAATATATCATCATACTGGGTCATTTTCTTAAAGGATATATTATACCACCTTATTTCACCCTGCATATTCATTGTAACCATAGGTAATGGTGATCTTATAAAGATTTCTTTCCTTGTTTCCCCTACAGTAAGCAATCTATCATTAATATTTTTAGAAATCCTTTTTTCAACTTCACGTAAGATATAAAAGCTGCCTAAAAATATGGATAAAAATAAGATAATTCCCGCAATACCTAGCGCTGTACTTACCCTCATTACTAGCATAGAGTAAATTAAACCAAAAATCATACTGCTCTGTATAATCCTTATAATCCCTGTTAGATATAGGAATGGTCTATTAACCTTTTTCATGTGTTTTCCATAACCTTTCTTTAATATATTACTATATTAATGTTTTAACCTTCCTGAAATTAAATAATGAATCCATACAGCCAATTATAACTAGTAAGATTGGATTAAATATCAGCCAAAATATACTAATTATTATCAGCAAAATACGCATAATTTTCTTTCCACCTAACTTCATAGTCATAACAATAATTGATATCAGTCCTACTATTTGGAACATAATAAACAATACTACTAACATACTTTCTATTGCAAATGTTATATGAGTATCTGTATTTCCCATTTGTGCATATGCTATCCATAAACCCAGTAGAACCCAAACTGACACAGGCGATAATGCTATATTTAGAATCTCCTTCATAGAAGGGCGCTCCCAATAACGTATGCGTGCTATTAGCTGAATAATCAGTAGATAAACTGTACTTCCCATTAAAGATGATGTAAATAGCGTGGCTGGATACGTTCTTTTAGCTTGTAGTACCAATCTACCCATATTTTGCGCATATAATGTTATAACCTTTTCGCCACCTGGCAACATCTTCTGCATCTCTGGATCTATCAAGTAATCATTCCATATGTTTTGTACTGCATCTAAACTAGAGAAATATAGCTCTAGATAATCAATGCCCAATAGTTTGCTAAATGTTAAAAATACAATTCCACTTAGGAAAATTGTTAAGGTTGTAGCTAGGATAATACGTGGTATTTCCACTTTATTTATATATAGTACCCCGAATACAAAAGCTGGGGCTAGTACAAATAATAAAAACGAACTAATTACAACTGGGTCAAATTTACCTTTAGTTAAAAAAGAGATAACAACGGCTAAAACAGCTCCTAAAAGGGCTACCATTTCCTTTTGATGTGTTTTAATTAAAAGTATAGCCATGGGCACTGCAAATATAGGCCATAACACCATCTGCGTTATATCATATACATCCCAAAACCCAGTTATTAAATAAAAGGCAATAACTATATTAATCCATATAATCTCTTTTTGTTTATCCTTCATCTATGTACCTCCTGTTACTTATTCTAGTTGTTCAAAGTGATGTAGTAACTCAGCCAAATCCTTATGCCACCTATCATTTTGATTACTTTCCACTAATCCTAATCTCATTTTATTAATTATACGGCGATCTATTTGTTGGTGGGGTATCCCCAATTTCTTAGAAAGTAAATAAGATAAAATTACAATATCTGCTAGCAAATCTCCTCTTTCTCCCGAAGAATTGTGACCTGGCTCACTTAGCTCTGCAAATAATTGTGCTACATCCATTAATATCTGATTCTTGAGATGCTCTATTACCTTTAATGTTCCTGCTATATCTACTTCTCTATCTATCATTCCCCAACCCCCTATAATTATATTAAGATTTTTATAATCATATACATTTAATAATTATACCATATATATGTAGTTAAAGAAAACACTGTATTAGGATTAGCCCATACAGTGTTTTCTTTAGTGTGTTTATTTGCTCTTAAAATATTCTTATTCTTGTGTATATGGTAAAAGCGCTAAGTGCCTAGCTCTTTTAATAGCGATTGTTAATTTACGTTGTGCTTTAGCAGAGTTTCCAGTAATTCTTCTTGGAAGAATTTTACCTCGCTCTGAGATAAATCTTTTAAGCATGTTAACGTCTTTATAATTAATTTTTTTAATGTTTTCGCCCGCAAATTGATTAACCTTACGTCTTCTGCGTCCTCGCTTTTTATTAAATGCCATGATTTCCCCTCCTTTAATTGAAATTTACTCAAATTGATTTTTTAAGTATTTAAAATGGTAAGTCTTCTTCGTCTGTTAATCGCTCATCTATAGGCATAAATCCATCTGTAGATCCTGAAGGGGCTCCCTGGTTCGGGCTTGATTGTGGTACTGGGCTATCAAAAGATTCATTGCCTCTATTCTCGAATGATGACTTGCTCTCAGCAAAGTGCTGCTCTTCAGCAATGACATCTATATTCGTACGCTTAATACCTTCTTTGTCTTCCCATGTCCCAAGTTGTAGTCTACCTACAACGGACACCATCTGACCTTTTTGAAAGAATTTCTCAGCAAACTCACCAGCTTTTCCAAAGGCAACGATATTGATAAAATCAACATCTGGTTCTCCTTCTCGCTTAAACTGACGACGTACTGCTAGCCCATATCTTGCAACTGCTATAGGATTCGCGCTTTGTGAATATCTAATCTCTGGATCTCTTGTTAGTCTACCCATTAAAATAACCTTGTTCATTAATAAGCTCCCTTCTACAGTGTAATTGTATTTCCTATATTTTCATATTAGTCTTCATCTAATCTAATTGTTAGATATCTAATAACTGATTCCATAATACGAATACGACTTTCGATTTCAGCTGGAGCATCTCCTTTAGCACTGAATTCAATAAAATAATAGAAACCTTCTTTTATTTTATCGATCTCATAAGCTAATCTTCTCTTACCCCAATCGTCTACCTTTGTTACTTCTCCACCAAATCTTACAACCAATTCTTTCACTTTCTCTAAAGAAGCTAATTTCTCCTCTTCACTAAGTGTTGGTACTAAAACAATTCCTAATTCATATTGGTACATACTGCACCTCCTTCTGGACTTTGGCCCTGTCTCAAAAACAGAGCAAGGATTTATACTTACAATAAAATATCTTACCATGTATTTATACAAAACACAAGCATTTTCTGCAAATAAAACCCCCACAAAATTAACTCTAGGTTAACTTTGGTGAGGGTTTTATTTATATATAATTACTACGCTCTTTGTATTACTTTCTTTACGCCTTTTTCAAATTTGGGTCTTGGTATCATAATCATATGATTACAAGTTTTGCACTTCAGACGGAAATCTGCACCCACACGTAATATATCCCACTCATTACCACCACACGGGTGTTGTTTTTTCATCTGAACTACATCACCAACACTATAACTCAACTGGAACCCTCCTTTGAAGTATAGACAAGAATTTACTTTCTATACACTTATCCTAAATCTTTTTATTATTATGATTTTTACTCAGATTTCTCGCCACCACTTGCCCATGAATCTAGTTGGCGCATAACTTCCTTATAAGTTTCTTTAGATACTTCAGGTAATTCACCTAAGATTTTCTCTGCCTCATCGAAGCCTTTTGTAATTGCCTTTTTAAGCGTATCTAACTTGCTTACATCGCCACCTGAAATCGCCTTTGCAAAGCTCACAATTCGCTCTGCTGTTTTAGCTACGCCAAATTCACCGTCTTCTGAAATAGCCTCCTGGGCAGCTAATCTGGTTTCTTCGTCTATCTTAACCTTAAATTGCCCTGTTAAAGCCCCTTGTACAGTTCCACCTTGCTTCTCAATTAGGGTTCTAATTAAGTTCTTAAAGTTCTCCATTCTTCTATCGCTTTCAGCTATCATCTTATCGACAGCCTGACGGTCAACCTTATTTTTCCCTGGTTTCTTGTAGGTTACTTCTTCAGTTTTCTTATCGTTAATCTCTAGCACAGCAGCTGGTGTAGTTGTTTTAGTTGTTTCTTGATTTTGTTTAGCCTGTGTATCCTTCGGCATCTGCTTGGCATAATCTGTTACTGTATTAACACTGTTTACTGATTCCGTTTTATTGATTTGCATGTATATTCCCCCTTAGATTTATTCGCATTATTGCTTCTATTTATTATATCGGCAAATAATATAATAACTTAAATAGATTGCAATATTTGCACCCTATTTTTATACATTTAATACTATATAATATGTGTTTTTATTTTAAAGCCTATTTATAATTAAATCAAGGAGGTGGAGCAATGTTAAATATTGTAGAACTTTCAGATGTATATAAAAGTTTTTATACAAATAAGGGTGAACTTTTAGTCCTAGACGGTTTTAACCTTACATTAAAGAAAGGCGAAATTCTCGGCATATTAGGTCCCTCCGGTTGTGGCAAATCAACTATCCTTAATATTCTTTCTTCTCTTCTAAATCCAACAAGCGGGATAATTAATATCAACGGAAACATAGGCTATATGTTCCAAAGGGATCACTTGTTAGAATGGCGAAATATTATAGATAATATCACAATAGGACTTGAAATCCAAAAGAAAATTACCCCAGAATCTATTGATAACATTCATACCCTGCTCAAAAAATATGACTTATGGAACTTTAGACATCACTATCCTCACCAACTTTCTGGTGGTATGAGGCAGCGTGTTGCACTAATCCGCACCTTAGCAACTAAGCCTGATATTTTACTTTTAGATGAACCTTTTTCTGCTTTAGATTACCAGACTCGCCTACAAGTAAGTGATGATGTATATAAAATCATTAGGGAGGAGCATAAGGAGGCTATACTTGTAACCCATGATATTTCTGAGGCTATATCAATGGTTGATAGGGTCCTTATATTATCTCACAGGCCTGCCAGTGTGAAATCCACTTATGATATTACACTAACTGTAGAGGGCGAAAAAACACCCCTTACAGCACGTAAGGCCCCTGAATTTAAGGATTATTTTAATATACTATGGAAGGAGCTAGATTATAATGAAGGATAAGGTAAAATCAGAGCAATATACTAAATTCTTACGAGAAAAAACAAGAAAAAAACGGTTAATCATAGTAGCCCAAATATCTTTATTAATGTTTTTTTTAATATCTTGGGAACTATTAGCCCGCCTTAACCTTATTAATACCTTTTTAGTAAGTAGTCCTTCTGCTATTTATAAACTACTGGCCAATTATATTAAGGATGGCAGTTTATTTAAGCATGTTGGTATATCACTTTGGGAAACCATACTTGGTTTTTCTATTGGGACACTTATAGGGATAGTGGTAGCTATTATATTATGGTGGTCTGATACTACTGCTAAGATTTCCGATCCCTTCTTTGTTGTGCTTAACGCACTCCCTAAAACAGCCCTTGCTCCTATTTTAATCGTATGGGCTGGTGCAGGAATTAGGGGTATTGTTGTCATTGCAATAAGTATTTCAGTAGTAAGCACCATATTAGCTGCATATAATTACTTTATAAGCGTGGATAGGGAAAAAATCAAGATGCTTCAAAGTTTTGGGGCAACTAAGTTTCAAGTATTAACTAAATTAATCTTGCCAGCTAATACGAAAAATATTATTAATATTATTAAAATCAATATCGGCCTATCATGGGTAGGGGTTATTGTTGGAGAGTTTTTGGTATCTAGGGCTGGGATAGGCTATCTAATTGTCTACGGTGGCCAGGTATTTAGGCTCGACTTAGTTATGATGGGTGTTTTTGTCTTAGCAATCTGCGCTTTATTAATGTACCAGCTTATCAATTTAATAGAGAAGCTCATTCTCAAAAAGTAATTCTAAGGAGGTATGATTATGAGGATTTTTAAAAGGACTTCAATCTTTATTATAGGAATTACACTTGCTATTTTTGCTTCCGGGTGTACTAGTAAGCCTGAGCAAAACTCATGGCAAAGGATAGGGGTCGCCGAGGTTACCCATTCTGTATTTTACGCCCCTCAGTACGTAGCTATGGAACTAGGTTATTTTGCTGATGAAGGGCTTGATATCGATTTAATCGGGGCTTATGGTGCTGATAAGACTATGGCAGCACTTTTGTCTGGCGAAGCTCAAATCGGATTTATGGGGCCTGAAGCCTCTGTCTACGTATATTCCCAAGGCAGTAAGGATTATGCTATCTCCTTTGCCCAGGTAACAAAGAGGGATGGTACATTTTTGGTCTCTAGGGAGCCAGAGCCTGATTTTAAGTTTGAAAACCTAAAGGGTAAGGAAGTTATAGGTGGGCGTAAGGGTGGTATGCCTGAAATGACACTAGAGTATGTCCTAAAAAATAACGGCCTTATCCTTGGTGAAAATACAGATTCCGGGGAGGTTAATGTAAGAACCGACATTCAATTTGCAGTTATGGCGGGTTCCTTCACAGGTGGTGAGGGTGATTATGTTACCCTATTTGAACCTACGGCCACATCAACTGTAAATGCTGGCAATGGCCACATTGTTGCCTCCATAGGGGCCGAATCTGGTGAGATTCCTTATACCGCTTACTGCGCACTTGGGAGCTATATAGATGCGAACCCTGATCTTATCCAAAGGTTTACAAATGCTATTTACAAAGGTCAGCAATATGTAAAAAATAATTCTGCCGAGGAAATAGCCAGGGTTATTACTCCTCAGTTTATTGAAATTGATACTGATGAGCTAATAGAGGTTGTACAGCGCTATAAAGATAATGATACCTGGTGTGATCAGCCACTACTGAAAGAAGAAAGTCTAAATCGCCTTATGGATGTAATGGAACTTGCTGGCGAACTTAAGGAAAGGGTGCCATATCATAAGATAGTTACAACCAGGTTTGCTGAGGAAGCAGTAAAATAAAAAAGGCGCACTGCGCCTTTTTATTTTAGAATTTGGATATTTGCATCTTAACTCTTAGGTAATCCATTAATTTTCCTTGTACATACTTAGGTAAATCAAATACATTTCCTTCTTCTTTGTGAAGATTGTAATACTCGGCAATGCTATCATAGTAAAGTTGGAAGAACTCTGTACCAACATTGAATTTATTAATTCCATTTTGGAAGGCTATTGCTAATTGCTCATTAGGTATACCACTACCACCATGTAATACCAAAGGCGTGTCAGTTGCTGCATTAATTTCTTTTAATCTTTCTAAATCTAGTTTTGGCTCCTCCTTGTATACCCCATGTGCACTTCCTATAGCAATAGCAACCGAATCAACATTTGTTCTTTCACAAAATTCTGCTACTACTTCTGCCTTTGTATATAAGTCCAGATTTTCCTGGTCTGATTGGACTGCAAACCCTACACGTCCTAGTTCAGCCTCAACATCTACACCAAAAATATGTGCTGTATCAACTACACGCTTTGTCAATTCTATATTTTCTTCTAGAGGTAACATAGAACCATCAATCATAACTGAGGTGAATCCATCTTTTATAGCTCCCATAATATACTCATAATCACTACTATGGTCTAAGTGCAATCCCACAGGTACCTTTACTTTAGATGCCAGATCTTTTACGATTCCTGCAAATGCCGCTGGGCTAGCTGCATTGTTTAAATGGCAATGCTCTGGATATAACATAACAATTACTGGTGTATTTAGCTCTTCTGCCACCGTAATTACTGAATAAATAGTATTATAATCTAAACAGTTAAATCCTATTGCTGATGTATCTGCTTCATCTGCCATTTTTAATATTGTACTTACCTTTTCGAGTGCCATAATATCCTCTCTCTTTCTTTTATAGTTGTATATAAGTATTTAATGCCTTAAATATAAGCATCCCTGCTGTTGCACCACCGTCTATAACACCCAAAGTTTTATCACCATGGTGTGCAGCTCTTCCATGGATTGCCCTCATATTACCGGTGCCCTCCATTCCTTCCCTAGCCGCTTCATATGCCGCTAAAAATGCAGCTTCTGCACCTTGTGAAACATTACTTTTTAATGCCTCTATTGCTGGGACTAAACTATCTAGAATAGTCTTATCCCCCGGCTTAGACTTTGCTTTTTCCATAATTAAAGAAACCCCTGCATCCATGGCTTCAGCTATTTCAGAAACTTCAACTTCATTTTTCCCTCTTAAAACCTTGGCCATTCCCATAAAACCAAATGATAAAATCGTACCTAATGTAGATGGCGCACTTTCATTAAATTCCATTGAGCAGCCACGTAGTATTACTCCTAAATCATCACCTTCTACTTCCTTTAGGTAGGCACACACACCTCTAAAACCTTTGTCCATAGATAACCCTAGGTCACCATCTCCAAACTTTGAATCTAGTTCTGTTAAATGACTTGACTCCTCTGTCATTAGCTTACTAATCTCATTTAATGCCCCTATCAATCCCTCTTTATTCATCATTTCACCTCACTATTTATTTTCATTTGTATAAAAAGGTGTGCTTGCTGGCATCCTCAAATAGTTCTTTAATCTTTCATTTAGTTTAAATAGTGTTACTGAACACCCTGCCATTTCCATGGATGTGGCGAATTCGCCTATATGTGGCATATATACGGATACACCTATCTTTGCTAAATACTTATGCACATGCCTATATATAATGAGTTGTTCCTCCAAAGGAGTGGAGCCTAAACCGTTTATCATAACAGAAACTTCATCCCCATCGGCAAGTGGCATATCATCAATTAGTTTATCCATTATAATATCTGCAATTTCATCTGCTGTCTTAATTTTAGTTGTCATAATCCCTGGTTCCCCGTGGATTCCCATCCCAAATACCATCTCATCATCGCTAATCTCAAATGTGGATTTACCAACCTCTGGAACAATACAAGGAGTCAGGGCAATACCCATGGTTCTAATATTATCCAATGCTTCTTGGGTTACATTTGCAACCTCCTCCAGGGATAACATATCATCTGCAGCAGCACCTGCAATCTTAAATGCATATACCATACCCGCAACACCACGGCGTTTATCCATCTCCTCTTTGGGCCTAGATGCTACATCATCTTTCACTAGTACTTGCATAGTTTTAATATCCTCAAAGTCCGCATTATCACACGCCATCTCAAAGTTTAAAACATCCCCACCATAATTACCGTAAAGGCATAAAACACCTGCACCTTGGTCTACCTCTTGTATCATCTCATGCATTATTTTTGCAGATGGGGAGGCAAAAACATTCCCTACTGCACAACCATCAAGTAGGCCTTGACCAACATAGCCCAGGAACACTGGCAAATGTCCACTTCCTCCAGCAGTTACAATGGCAACTTTATTCTCCTTGACTGGTTGGTTATTAAGAATAATCTTTATCTCGTCTCCTAGTGATTTTAATCGGTCACCATAAGCAAGCAGAATTCCCTCTAATACCTCCGGCACAAAATCCTCTGCCTTATTCATGATTTTCTTCATTCTTACAACCCCTTTCACTATCCTCCTATATTTATGTAGCCCTCATAAAGGGCCTTAAAAATAAGACTGATTGAAATAGCTCCTGGATCTGGCCAACCTATTGTGTGATCCTGGAAGTTTTTTGAGCGCCCCACTCTAGCCTTCATTCCTTTTGTTTCATCAACCCCATCTACAGCCGCATCATAGGCTCTTTTTAAGCTCTCTTCAATATTGAAATCTAATTCAGCAGATTCTTTTAAGGATTCCGCTGCTGGAATCAGAGCATCCAACATTGTCTTTTGACCTGC
>CAYUEJ010000029.1:791-11814 GCA_964442565.1 uncultured Candidatus Epulonipiscium sp. | reverse complement strand
ATGTGAGGAAGGACATATAACCAACATAGCAGTTAAGGAATCAAAAAGGGGCACTGGCATTGGTAAAGAGCTTGTTAAGACTCTTGTAGATAGGGCTAAAGAACTTGATCTAATGGGCCTAACATTAGAAGTTAGGGCGGGCAATACGGCAGCAATTAGTTTATATGAATCTTTTGGATTTGTGAGTGTAGGTGAGCGTAAGAATTATTACCATTATCCAAAAGAAGATGCAACTATTATGTGGAATTATTTTTAAACCTTGCTCATTATGTCGAATATTCATTTTTTGTGGAAATAATAAGACCCATAATGAATAGACTGTAATGAGGAGGGAATCAACATGAAATTAGCACAAAAACTAACCTGTAAACAATTCATAAATTCATACCCACCTTCTGATTTCTCGTTTAATATGTATATTTCTAGTGATCAAGGGATGGTAGGTAATACCTTTATAGGGATGTACACAAATGAAAAGATTGATGTGGCTAAAAGAGCAGATGACTGGTGTTATGTGTATAATTTTTTGAGAAAAGATACCCCTAAGGCACTAGTTTTTGATGCGGGAGATGGAAGAAGGTTTAAAGATGATATAAGTGAGCTTGTATCATATATTACGCAGGAAATACCATATATATACTCTACGCAGGAATTAGAAACAGAGGATTTGAGGTATGAGCGGGCTATTAGAAATGTAGCTTGCCATATTAAAAGGTTAAAACAATGCTATCCAGGCTATAAGGATGCACAGGAATATATTGATAATCTTAACTGGGATATAATGAATAACATTGAGTTTTTTAGAGAAAAAGAAAAGGTTAAACAGCTAGTAAGAAAATATGATGTTAATCTATTAGTGGATAATAGTGAAAATATGGATGTGCCTATAGTTACCGGCTACAATCTAACCTACAATAAGATGATAGGAAAACTAGAGTATGATAATGAATTTGGTTTTTTTTCGACAGATTATATGAAGATTAAGCCAGGATTATTCCATAAAGCAAATGGAGGATATTTAATATTAGAAGCATATGATATCTTAAGAAATCCGGGGGCATGGGAGGCAATAAGAAGGGTTTTAAAAACAGGTTTCCTTCATATTGAGGATTTAGAGGGCGGGAGTGTAATAGGGTTATCATCAATAAATCCAGAACCAATCCCAATAAATGTAAAGGTAATTTTAATCGGAGATTCTAAAGTATATAGCACCCTTTATAAAAATGACTTGGATTTTAGAAACCTGTTCAAATTAAGGGTTGATTTGAAAGATATTAATGTTTAACGCAATGACAAAAGATGATATAATAAGGAAAAGCACCGTAAACCAACCAACAATAAAGGAGTAAATACAATTGATGAATATTGAAAGTATGACGCTTATCCAATTAAGGGAGATAGCTAAGGAGAAGGGCTTAAAAAGGATTACAGGCTATAAAAAAGCAGAATTAATACAGGCAATACAAGCAGAAGATGAACCTAAAGAAAAAGAAGTAAGTCAAGAAGACACGACGCCAAGGCAGCAGTATGATAGGGCGCCAGGTGAGGGGATTCTAGAAGTAATGACTGATGGTTATGGTTTCTTAAGGCCGAATAACTATATGAGAAGCGAAAGTGATATTTATGTTTCTAATTCTCAAATTAGAAGATTTAACCTAAAAACTGGTGACTGGGTCGAAGGTGATATGCGCCTACCAAGAAATAACGAAAAGTTTGGAGCATTGTTATATGTTCATAAGGTTAATGGTGATCCTCCAGAGGTAGCTCGTATGCGCCCACGTTTTGAGACCCTAACACCTATTTTCCCTTTAGAAAAACTTCATTTAGAGTTTGATCAAAAACAACTCTCTTCACGCTTAATTGATCTTATAGCACCTGTTGGGAAGGGGCAAAGAGGATTAATAGTAGCACCCCCTAAGGCAGGTAAAACAGTTCTTATAAAGCAGGTTGCCAATGCTATAACCCACAATCATGATGAGATATCTTTAATTGTACTACTTATTGATGAAAGACCGGAGGAAGTTACGGATATTAGAAGATCCATTGAAGGAACCAATGTTGAAGTTGTTGCATCAACATTTGATGAAGAGCCAGAACACCATAAGAGAGTTGCTGAGATGGTATTAGAGCGTGCAAAGTGTATGGTAGAGCAAGGCAAGGATTTAGTTATTTTATTAGATAGTATTACCAGGCTTGCAAGGGCTTATAATTTAACAGTCCCACCAAGTGGGCGTACATTATCAGGTGGACTCGACCCAACTGCTTTATATATGCCTAAGAAGTTTTTTGGCGCAGCTAGGAATATAGAAGAAGGTGGAAGCCTAACAATTTTAGCTACTGCACTTGTAGAAACAGGAAGCAAGATGGACGATATGATTTTTGAAGAGTTTAAAGGAACGGGAAATATGGAGCTTGTGTTAGATAGGCAATTGGCTGAGCGAAGGGTTTTTCCAGCTGTAGATATTAGAAAATCAGGAACAAGAAGGGATGACCTGCTACTTAGCGAAGATGAGCTAGATGCTGTAATAACTCTTAGAAGGCAAATAGGCAGGGTAAATACGATAGAATCAACGGAAAGAGTTATTAGATCCTTATCAAAATCTAAAACAAATAAGGAATTTATAGACTCAATTAAAAAGATTTAACTACTTGCACCTAATAACTTGCTATGATATAATATTAATGTTAAAATAAGCGTATGTGATTAATAAGATTATATATTTTATTAATGTTGAAAGAGGTGAAGGTTAATGAAAGCAGGTATACATCCGAAATACGAAGAGTGTGCAGTTACATGTAACTGTGGTAATTCTTTTATGACAAGATCTACATCAGATACTATTAGGGTTGAAGTTTGTTCACAATGCCATCCTTTTTATACTGGGAAGCAAAGAGCGGCAACAGCTAGAGGACGTATTGATAAATTCAATAGGAAATATGGTACTAAGTAGGGTCTATAGGGGGTTGAGGATGTGCTCAGCTCCTTTTTGTTTTATTATATAATAATAGTAGATAGCTAAGGGGTGAAAGTATGAATCAAAACAAGATAGCAAAAAATAGTATAGGGGGGCAAGCAGTTCTCGAAGGAGTTATGATGAGGGGCCCTAAAGTTTATACTGTAGCCGTGCGTAAGGAAAATGGAGAAATTACAACTGATACACAACCAACAAGTAGCATTGTAGATAGGGTTAAGCTATTTAGGGTGCCGGTAATAAGAGGAATTGTGGCATTTATAGAATCTTTTGTTGTAGGTTTACAGACACTAACTTACTCAGCAGAAATGTTTGGGGATGAAGAATATGAAGAAGAGCCATCCAAGGTTGAGGAATGGGTAACAAAAACATTTGGAGATAAGGCAGATAAGATAATTATTAATATTACAATGGCAATTTCATTTGTGCTTGCTATTGGAATATTTATGGT
Source organism: uncultured Candidatus Epulonipiscium sp. (assembly GCA_964442565.1). GTDB lineage: Bacteria > Bacillota > Clostridia > Lachnospirales > Cellulosilyticaceae > JAAYSX01. The sequence goes on along the minus strand of CAYUEJ010000029.1, from coordinate 8,391 downwards.
GTTACCTATGTGGATGAGCCGTTTTATTAAAGGCATATTACCAACATCCTTTTTACAAAACTTAGTAGAGGGTGTAGTAAGGATAGCTTTATTTTTAGGATATATGACATTAATTTCTAAGATGAAAGATATTGAAAGAACATTTCAATATCACGGTGCAGAACATAAGACGATTAATTGTTTTGACCAGGGCAAAGAATTAACTATAGAAAATGTAAGAGAATGTAGTAGGCTCCATAAAAGTTGTGGTACTAGCTTTCTTTTTGTTATAATGATAGTAAGTATATTGGTGTTTAGTGTTTTTACAACGCAGATATTATGGCAAAGAACCCTTATTAGAATAGTTATGGTGCCTATTATAGCAGGTATTTCATATGAGTTTATAAGATGGGCAAGGCGTGCTGAAGATAGCACGGCGGCGCAATTTTTTAGTAAACCAGGTATGTGGCTACAAAGGCAATTTACAACAAGGGAACCAGATGATAAGCAAATAGAGGTAGCTATTGCAGCAGTTAAGGGAGTACTAGAGTATGGAACAAACAAAGAGGAGTCTAACCAAGAGCAAGCTACTAACATTGCATGAGCTGATTAGCCAAGGGCAAACAAAGCTTGAATCATGCAATAAGGCAGATGCTAGTATTGATGCAGAGCTAATGGCGCTTCATATATTAGGATATACTAAACTTGAGAGAATATTAAACGCCCAGGAGTCTATATCCAAAGAAGATAGGGATACCTATTGGGATTATATTGAAAAAAGATGTAGTGGTGTGCCCCTGCAATATATAACTAACGAGCAGGAGTTTATGGGGCTTTCTTTTTATGTAGATGAAAATGTTCTTATACCAAGGCAGGATACTGAAACCTTAGTAGAAAAGCTAATAGAAAAATCAAAGCAAAGGCAGTTTAAGAATATTATAGAAGTGGGAGTAGGATCGGGTTGTATTAGCATTAGCTTAGCTAAATTTATACCAGGCGCCCAGATTATGGGAATAGATATTTCCCCTAAGGCGCTGGAAATAGCCAAGAAGAATTGGCAAATAAATAAGATTGAATCCCCTGTTAAATGGATTCAAGGTGATATTTTAAATGATTACCCACTAGATGGGAAAGTAGACTTAATAGTATCTAATCCACCTTACATTACGACTAAGGACTGCAAGGAGCTTGAAGAAGATGTAAAGGACCACGAACCTATGTTAGCCTTAGACGGAGGGGATGATGGTCTTGAATTTTATAGGGAAATAACAAGGCAGGCAAGAAATCATCTTGTGAGGGGTGGGATGCTAGCCTATGAAATAGGTTATAATCAAGGTGAAGATGTCCGAAAGATTATGGCTGAAAATGGCTTTGTACAAATAGAAGTGATTAAGGATTTAGCATGTAAAGATAGAATAGTATTAGGAATATTTAGATAATATACTAATAAAGCAGACCAAGAGGTGAAAATATGTTTGGACAAATGGATGAATTAGTTAAAAAGTATGACGATATTGGAAATCAAATTAGTGATCCGGATATTATAGCAGATCAAGATCTCTGGAGAAAGCTAATGAAAGAGCATAGTGATTTAACACCTATTATAGAAAAATATAAGGAATATAAGAATACACTAGAAGAAATTGATGATGCATTATTAATGTTAGACGATAATTTAGATGATGATTTTAAGGAGCTTGTTAAGGAAGAATTGGCAGAAAATAAAAGTAATATTGAGAATTTAGAGGATGAACTACGCCTATTGTTACTTCCTAAGGATCCTAACGATGATAAAAACGTTATTGTAGAAATAAGGGGTGGGGCAGGCGGAGATGAAGCAGCTCTTTTTGCTGCAGACCTTTTTCGCATGTATTCAAGGTATGCAGAGCGTAACAACTGGAAAGTAGATACCATGTCCCTTAATGAGAGTGGGATAGGCGGATTTAAAGAAGCAATCTTTATGATTCAGGGGCAAGGTGCATACTCTAAGCTTAAGTATGAAAGTGGTGTACACCGTGTACAAAGGATACCGACAACAGAATCAGGTGGACGTATTCATACATCAACTGTAACAGTAGCAGTTCTACCAGAGGCGGAGGACGTAGACGTTCAGATTAATATGAATGATGTTAGGGTAGACGTATTTAGATCATCAGGAAATGGTGGACAGTCAGTTAATACAACGGACTCAGCTGTTCGCCTAACTCATGTACCTACTGGGCTTATTATATCCTGCCAGGATGAAAAATCTCAGCATAAAAATAAGGATAAGGCGTTTAAGGTGCTAAGGGCAAGACTGTATGAACTAGAGCAATCAAAACAACAAGCTGAACTTGCGGCAGAGAAAAAGAGTCAAGTTGGAACAGGGGATAGGAGCGAGCGTATACGTACTTATAATTTCCCACAAGGTAGGGTTACAGACCATAGGGTTTCGCTCACACTTCATAGGCTTGAGCAAATATTAGATGGTGATATAGAAGAATTTATTCAAACACTTACAACTGTTGATCAAACAGAAAAATTACAAGAATCAGCAGCACGCTAGATATAGGGTAGTCTTTTCTGCTATAATATAGATAAAAAAAGTAGAGGAGTTGAGGGTATGTATGTACTATTTATTGTTTTGAATGAAACTCAATATTTACCGGAAATATTAACAAGTCTTCAACATTTGGGAATAAGAGGGGCAACAGTTATTAATAGTATGGGGTCAAGAAAGATTCAAGATGATGATGAGGAAAAAAGTTTCTTATTTAAATTAGTTGAATCACTACAGGGAGATACAAGAAATAATAGAACAATTTTTTCGGTTATAGAAAAAGATGAGCAAATACATGATGCAATGAAGAGTATTGAAGGAATACTTGGGGGAGATATGACTGTTCCAAACAAGGGAATTATGTTTGTACTTCCAGTTACTCACTTTAGGGGTGGGGAATTACAGCGTCATATTAAAGAACAAGAAGCACTACTTCAAGGGGAGGAGGAGTGATAATATGCAGAAACCGTATGTTCTTTTTATTGTTATACAAGAGCACTATAAAGTAAAATCTGTTCTGGAGAAACTAGAAGAAATAGGTGTGCCAGGTGCAACTGTAGTAGATACAATGGGAGCAGCATCTTTATCGATTCCTACCTATAATATGTATGATTTGAATTCCCCAACAATAGATTTGGCACTTACATCAAATTTTAATAAAACAATATTTTCTGTTATACCCAATGAGGAAACAGTTCTTCATGCTATGGATGAAGTAGAGAAAATACTAGAGATTAATAAATCTTCAAGGGGTAAGGGTATTATGTTTACAGTTCCACTTGTAGGGCAAATGGGGCTTCTGTGAGCCTATTGCTTAATCTAAATTAGAAGAGGAAGATAATGGATAAATTTGAAATAGTATCTCAGTACAAACCAACAGGAGATCAACCAAGGGCTATTAAGCAGCTGGTTGAAAGTATCGAAGAAGGTAATATGCACCAAACATTATTAGGTGTAACGGGATCAGGTAAAACATTTGCTATGGCAAATATAATCGAACAAACTCAAAGGCCTACACTTATTATGGCTCATAACAAAACTCTTGCAGCTCAACTTTATAGTGAGTTTAAAGAGTTTTTTCCAAATAATGCAGTAGGGTACTTTGTTTCATATTATGATTATTATCAGCCAGAGGCCTATGTGGCCCATACTGATACTTATATTGAAAAAGATTCTTCAGTCAATGAGGAGATAGACAAACTACGTCACTCTGCAACAGCTTCCTTAGCTGAGCGCAGGGATGTTATTATTGTGGCCAGTGTATCTTGTATATATGGTCTAGGAGACCCCATTGATTATGAAAATTTAGTATTATCATTAAGAACAGGTATGGAAATAGATAGGGATGATGTGCTAAGGAAACTAATTGCCATACAATATACCCGCAATGATATAGACTTTGTAAGAGCAACCTTTAGGGTTAGGGGAGATGTAATAGAGATTATACCTGCTAACCAATCTGAGCATGCTATTAGGGTAGAGCTTTTTGGTGATGAAATAGATAGGATTTCAGAAATAGATACACTTACAGGGCAAGTCCTAGGAATAAGGGAACATGTTTCGATATTCCCAGCTTCCCACTATTCTATTGCACCAGAAAAAATGGAATTAGCTATAAAATCAATAGATGAAGAGCTTCAAGTAAGACTTGAAGAGCTTAAAGGAGAAGATAAACTACTTGAACTTCAAAGAATATCACAGCGTACAGATTTTGATATTGAAATGATGCGGGAAGTTGGCTATTGCTCAGGAATTGAGAACTATTCAAGGCATTTATCAGGAAGGGAAGCAGGAAGCACACCATTTACTTTAATTGATTATTTTCCTGACGATTTCTTGATTATGATTGATGAGTCCCATATGACAATCCCACAGATTAGGGCAATGTATAATGGAGACAAGGCTAGGAAAACAGTCCTTGTTGAACATGGGTTTAGGTTGCCATCAGCCCTTGATAATAGGCCACTAATGTTTAGTGAGTTTGAAGATAAAATCAACCAGGTCTTATTTGTATCAGCTACACCAGCCCAATACGAACTCGAACACTCGGCTGTTATAGCAGAGCAATTAATTAGGCCAACAGGGTTGCTAGATCCTTTAATAGAAGTTAGGCCTATAGAGGGCCAAATAGATGATGTAATTAATGAAATTAATAAGAGGATAATACTTGATGAAAAGGTTTTAATTACAACTTTAACTAAAAGGATGTCAGAGGACCTTACAGATTATCTAATAGAAATGGGAATTAAGGTGAAATACCTTCATTCAGATATAGAAACACTAGAAAGAGTTGAGATTATAAGGGACCTTAGGCTTGGGGTATTTGATGTTCTAGTAGGTATAAATCTGCTAAGAGAAGGCCTGGATATGCCAGAGGTTTCCCTGGTTATTATATTAGATGCAGATAAAGAGGGGTTCCTAAGATCTGAAACAGCACTAATGCAAACAGTAGGTAGGGCAGCCCGTAACTCCAAAGGTGAGGTTATTATGTATGCAGATAGAATAACTAGCTCTATGGAAAGAACAATTGCCGAAACAAACAGAAGAAGGGAAATTCAGGCTGAGTATAATAAGGCACATGGAATTACACCTAAGACTATCGTAAAGGAAATCAGGGATGTAATAGTAGCAACTAAGGCTGCAGAGCAAGCAGAAGATTACTTTGCAAAGAAAGACCCTGAATCAATGAGTAAAGAAGAGATTGAAGAGCTTATAGTAAAAATGACAAAAGAGATGAGAAAGGCAGCGGCAGATTTGCAGTTTGAAAATGCTGCTAAAATTAGGGATCAGCTAGAGGAACTTAGAAAACAGGTGAAAAATGCATAGTGAGAAACAAAATAAAATAATTATCAAAGGTGCAAGAGAAAATAATCTTAAAAATATAGATTTAGAATTAGATAGAGGACAGTTTATTGTTTTTACTGGTTTAAGTGGTTCAGGTAAATCATCACTTGCCTTTGACACAATATATGCAGAAGGGCAAAGGCGTTATGTTGAATCCCTATCTTCATATGCAAGGCAGTTCCTAGGACAAATGGAAAAGCCGGATGTAGATCATATAGAAGGCTTATCACCAGCAATTTCAATAGATCAAAAAACAACCAGTCGTAACCCACGCTCTACAGTAGGGACGGTAACGGAAATCTATGACTATTTAAGACTACTATATGCAAGGGTGGGTATACCACATTGCCCTAAGTGTGGGAAGGAGATAAAAAAACAAACTATAGACCAGATTGTAGATAGCATTATGGAGTTAGAAGAAGGTACTAGAATCCAGCTTCTAGCCCCTATAGTTCGTGGACGTAAGGGTAGACATGAAAAAGTAATGGAAAGCGCAACCAAGGATGGATATATTAGGGTGCGTATAAATGGTGAAATTTATGATTTGTCCGATGAAAATATAGAATTGGATAAGAATAAAAAGCATAATATTGAGATTGTAGTTGATAGACTTATTATTAGAAAAGATATGGAAAAAAGGCTTACGGATTCAATAGAAACTATTATGAACCTAACAGGGGGGCTATTAGTTGTAGATGTAATTGGCCAGGAAGAATTAAACTTTAGCCAGAGTTTTGCCTGCGCAGATTGTAATATTAGTATTGATGAAATTGAGCCTCGTACATTTTCCTTTAATAATCCTTTTGGAGCATGTCCAACCTGTACCGGCCTCGGCAATAGAATGGAACTAGACCCAGATTTGGTTATACCAAACAGAACACTTTCACTATCAGAGGGGGCTATTGCAGCGCCAGGATGGGGTTCTATAGACAAGCCAGAAAGTTACGCCTATGCCTTATTTGCAGCCCTGGTGACAAAATATAACTTTGATATGTCAACACCTTTCGAGGAGCTAGATAAAGAAGTTCAGGATATGATTTTGTATGGTACTAAGGGTAAAAAAATAAAGTTTACATTTAGTGGTGAGTATGGAACCCGTGAATATAACTATGCATTTGAGGGAGTTTTAGCCAACATTGAACGTAGATATAATGAAACTTCATCAGAGTATATGAAAGAGGGCTATGAGGACCTTATGACAAACACACCTTGCCCAACTTGTAAGGGGGCTAGATTAAATCCTAACGCCCTAGCAGTAACCGTAGGTAATGCTAATATTGATAAGGTAACTCAGATGCCCATAGCGGATGTTCAAAGCTTCTTTAAATCTATAGAACTTTCAAAGAGGCAGGTTCAGATAGGTTCACAAATATTAAAAGAAGTCAATGAGAGAATCGGATTTTTAGTTGATGTAGGCCTTGAATATCTGACCCTTTCAAGGTCGGCCGGGACCTTATCAGGTGGTGAAGCGCAAAGAATTAGGCTAGCAACCCAAATAGGGTCAGGTCTAGTGGGAGTTATATATATACTAGATGAGCCAAGTATTGGACTACACCAAAGAGATAATGGAAGATTGCTTAAGACCCTAGCTAGGCTAAGAGATCTAGGCAACACTCTAATAGTAGTCGAGCATGATGAGGACACTATGTTTGCAGCAGACTGGATTGTTGATATTGGTCCAGGTGCTGGTGCCCACGGTGGGGAAGTTACTGCATCGGGTCCAGTGCAAGACCTTATAGCATGTAAAGATTCAGAAACAGGTGCCTACCTTAGTGGTAGAAAACAAATACCTATACCCTTAGAGCGAAGGGAAGGTAATGGCAACTGGGTTAAAATTCGTGGGGCTAAGGAAAACAACTTAAAGGATGTAACCACTTCAATACCTCTTGGTGTTATGACTTGTGTAACGGGTGTTTCAGGCTCAGGTAAAAGTTCCTTAGTTAACGAAATATTATTAAAAAGCCTAGCAAAAGAACTGCAAAGGGCTAAAACTAAGCCAGGTAAGCATAAAGATATCTTGGGTATAGAGCATTTGGATAAGGTAATTAGCATAGATCAATCTGCTATAGGTCGTACACCAAGGTCTAATCCGGTAACCTATACGGGAGTATTTGACCATATAAGGGATGTTTTTGCACAAACCCAGGAATCAAAAATGAAGGGATATCAAAAAGGTAGATTTAGCTTTAATGTAAAGGGGGGAAGATGTGAAGCATGCCGGGGTGATGGGATGCTAAA
>CAYUEJ010000029.1:0-781 GCA_964442565.1 uncultured Candidatus Epulonipiscium sp. | reverse complement strand
AGATAGAAATGCACTTCCTACCAGATGTATATGTGCCATGTGAAGTCTGTCATGGGAAAAGGTATAATAGGGAGACTTTGGAAGTTAAATACAAGGATAAGTCCATATCAGATGTATTGGATATGACGGTTGAAGAAGCCCTAGTATTTTTTGAAAAAATACCGGCAATATACCGAAGACTAGAAACCTTAAATGAGGTAGGGTTAAGTTATATTAGGCTAGGCCAGTCTTCTACCACCCTATCAGGTGGAGAAGCCCAAAGAGTAAAACTGGCTACAGAACTTAGCAAAAGAAGTACGGGTAAAACTATGTATATCCTAGATGAGCCTACTACAGGTCTACACTTTGCAGATGTTAATAAGCTGGTTACTATATTACAGCGCCTTATTGAGGGTGGAAATACAGTTGTAGTAATAGAACATAATCTAGATGTTATAAAAACAGCAGATTATATTATAGACCTGGGACCAGAAGGTGGAGACAAGGGTGGAGAAATAGTAGCCACTGGTACACCAGAAGAAGTTGCCAAGGTAAAGGAATCATATACAGGCCAGTATCTAAAAAAAGAACTCAATAAAACAAGGTACCTAAAATAGGTACCTTGTTTTATTGTTAATATAGTCTTCTGCCATCAAACTTAGCAAGTGTGTCACCTGAGTCATAATCTTCAATAAATCCTTGGACTGAAGCATTTCTGAAATCACGCAAGATTTCTTCTTGGATATATTCCATAACTTGCCTGATGTCGCGGGAATTATCTCTCATAGTATCTTCCCATTCG